>JAZBPA010000173.1:0-2097 GCA_036351435.1 Candidatus Competibacteraceae bacterium | reverse complement strand
GTTTGCGGGGATGCGAGTTTCAGCATCGCAGTTGCCCCAGTATTTGATGAAAGCAATATTCGGATGGCTGATAGCGGTTGATTTTAACGTTTTCATGGTAGGTTTCTGTAGTTTTTAAGCGATTTTTGCCCCAGAATAGGTGGTGTCGCTTGCGCTAAGATTGCGCCTGTAATATTTAAGGGGCAATGGTGAGTTTACCATAAACAAAGATGAAAGATTCCGAGCATTTGTCCAATGTTCAGTAATCAGACTTGACAATCGAAACGCCCAGATGTATTATGGATTTGTCGAAGCGCTTCGATTGTTTTTTCTTCTTTACCAATTCCACCAAAACAAGAGAGGGCTTACCAATGAGAACTGAGAATCCCAAATACCGCTGGAAAGTCGTTGCTATTCTCTTTGGCTTTCAGTTGCTCCACCAAATGGACAAGCTCCTGATCGGTCCCCTCAAGGGCCCCATCAGTGAAGATTTCGGAATCACCAATACCCAGTATGGGACGGTGATTTCCAGCGCGCTTGTCATATCCACGATCCTCTATCCGGTCTGGGGATATCTCTCCGACCGGTATGCCCGGGCGAAACTGCTGGCTCTGGCTTCGGCGATCTGGGGATTGACCACAACGTTGAGCGCCCTCGTGCGTACTTATGGCGCGTTCATTGTCACCCGGGCATCAACCGGCGTGGACGACTCAGCCTACCCGGGATTGACGTCGCTCGTTGCCGACTATTTTGAGCCTGAGACACGCGGCAAGGTCTACGGTCTCCTGGGGGTCAGCTCACCCATTGGTTACCTATTGGGCATGGGTCTTGCCCTGATGGTTGCCCCGCTGATCGGATGGCGGAATCTTTTCCTCATCACCGGAGGATTGGGTTTGGTGGTAGCCGCGGCGATCTTCTTCGGGGTCAAAGAACTGCCACGGGGATAATCTGAGCCTGAACTTACCGGCATGGAAGAAATCAAACCATACCGGTTTTCATGGGCCCAGGCCAAAGATCTCTTTCGCACGAAGACGATGTGGTTCGTGGCCCTGGGCGGTTTTTTCGGCATCATTCCCTGGACCGTGATCATTTACTTTTTCTTCGATTTCCTGGGCAGGGAACGGGGTTACAACGAGCAAAGTGTGTTGTTGACGATGGCCCCGCTGGTGTTGATTATGGCAGTGGGAACCTTCCTTGGCGGCTGGCTGGGGGATTGGCTGTTTGCCAGAAATCGGAAAGGCAGGATCATTGTTATTGTTGTCACCATCTTGTTAGCGGTAGTATTCCTGTGGGCGGCAATGTCAATCCCCGTCGAAAACAAGGTGCTGTTCTTCATCTTGATGGCGATAACGGCTTTCGTGATGCCCATGGCGGGAGCAAACCTCACTTCCACAATGACCGACGTCATTGTGCCTGAAGTAAGGTCTTCAGCCAACGCAGTCCTGAATTTAATTGGAGATAGTGGGAACGCTTTTGCACCCATTGCTGCCGGCATCGTCGCAGATTCATTCAACATAGGCGCCGCAATCCTCTGGGTGGGCGGGATTGCCTGGCTGATAGCAGCATTGAGTTATGGGGTTTTGCTGTTCTTCATTGATAATGATATCGATCATTTGCGTTCCACGATGAAAGAGCGTGCAACCCTTCAAGCTCAGACTAAATAGGCGAAAGGCGCCGTATGAAACGAGTCACAATTACAGATGTAGCCAAATTGGCAGGAGTGAGTATTAGCACTGTCTCCTATGCGCTCAGTAATAAACGCCCAATCTCGGAGGAAACCCGCCGGCATATTCAGCAGGCCATCGAGGAACTTGGTTACCGCCCCAATCCCAGTGCGAAACGTCTTGCCAGTGGCGAAAAGAGCCGCAATATCGGATTCGTACTCCCGCTAAAGGGCATCGGGATTACTGGTTTGGAAATGAAGTTTATATCAGGTGCAGCCAGCGCGATCAATGAGGCCGGTTACACATTTGTGTTATTGGCTCATCCTGACCGCAATCCCGAAAACATGCTTCGCTTTGCCCAAAATGGCGTGGTGGACGGATTCATCCTGATGGAAGTCTTATTACGGGATGATCGTGTTGAGTTACTGAAACAGGAAGGTTTCCCATTTGTCAT
>JAZBPA010000172.1:0-5622 GCA_036351435.1 Candidatus Competibacteraceae bacterium | reverse complement strand
TGGCTACAGGATTACCGGAGCTATCGCCTATTGTTATGGTGTTACAGCCTGGACTTATGATCATCAAAAACCTGGTTTTTCAAAGCAATTAGCCATATTTCATAAAAGTAACGGAGTGCATGGGGACAACCTTAAACTTCATCAACAAGCATGGAAAAAAGGTGTTGATAAGGCTTATCTTGAGTGTTGCAATATGAAGATGCGTGGATCAAAGATGGACCCCGATGCTTTAAAAGTGGTTTTACGTTACTTCTCCAACAATAAAATCGATGATCTATACTATATGATTTACAAAGCGACGCTTGATAAAATCAGCGTTTGGAGTCATGTAGAAAGAAATAGTTTTCGCAGAACTGTTGAGAAAGGTTGTATTTACAATTATTAGAGAATATGAGATAAGCTCAAAATGAGGAAACGATCTTTTTCTATTTTAATTTGGCTAATCTAAGGCCTTTAAAATTAGCGTTGCTCTAATCCTTCTGTGACATGAGGTGATTTAATGAATAACAAACAATTAACAGCTTTGCTTTGGTGGATTCACAATCGAGGTAAAGAATGGGCGCCGCTTATGGATCGGAGAGCACAAGGATATAATCCCACGCGTGAAGAAATCGAGTCCACCGGAAAAATCGTAGCTGCAGCTGTGGGCCGCTGTGAATATCTACTTAGAGCAATGCATCGAATTAGAACAATGGCTGGAATAAGAAACCATGTTTTAAGATATAGTCTGTGGACAATTAATTTTAGCATGCTTAGAGCGATAGCAATTCTTAGTTATACCAAAGCCATGAAGTATGAAAGTAAGGCTTTTGAAGTTGAAGGAAAAGAATTGTTAAAGAAATTAAGGCAGCTAGGAATAACAGATAAGAAATTCTTGGCAAACCTGAGGCCAAAACCTCAATCACCAATCATACAGTGAGCTGCCCGACTGTAGCGGCCCTTTTCAAAACTGCTAGCCATGACAAACCGGCACTACCTGACCCAAGAACTAGCGATAATCAATACTGAAATCGCCCAACTCAAGCAGCGGTGTGATGCACGTAAAGTCGAATTGCAAAACCTGCAGAATGACGATGATCGATTCCGCATCAATTACCTGGATTGCAAAATCGATGAAGATGAGCAACGTTTGCTTGGTTTGGAATTACAACGAGATCGGCTGCTCCGCACCGACACAGCAAAATAATTGCGTTGCTTGATTACAGTGGATCGAACGGACCGACCCACTGTATTATTCGGTCAGTCGTTAACCCCCACTCTGCCGCACCAGATTTGCCATTTCCCGCAGCGCAACTGACAACATGGCCAAATCCGGTTGTCCGGCTGAGCGAAGATCATCAAATATCCCCCGGCACCGTTCAACGCCTGCGCGATTTTGTGTCAACCAGGTTTCTAGTCTCTGCTCCGGCGATAGGTCGCCTGCAGTCGAACGCAGCACATCTAAAGTTAACGCCCGACCTTGATCGTACAAACCATTGAGTAATGCCGCTCGGGCACGATTCTGCCAATGATTGACGGCTTCTAGGTCCAACATGCTATGGCGTAACCAATTCAGATCCAAGGCGCTTACCAAACTGAAATAGACCTTGGCAACATCAACCTCAGGCATATCGGCTTGTGTCGCGATCTCCACCAAATCCAGCGCTGAAATCAGGGCATCCAAGCTAGCAATCCGACGTGCTAGATCAGCCGGTACACCAGCATCCAATAATTCCTGACTAGCCCTCAGCAACAGCTCCTGCTCACTGGTTTGCAGCGAGTCGGACAGGGCTTCGGCCAAGTTCGCGATGCCGGGACTGAATTGCTGAACAACGGACTCAATTTCCAACGGCGGACGGCGGTGCCGCAGCAACCACACGCTGGCCCGTTCCAACAAACGTTGGCTATGTCCGATCATGGTGATCTGCAACGCAGCGGGGATTTGATTGTCCAGCGCTTCGATAGCGCTCCACAACCGCCGCGCCTCGAACATTTCCCGAGCAGCGCTGTATGCGCGGGCAATGGCCGGGTAAGTGGCGCCGGTCTCCTCCCACAGGCGAAACGCAAAAGTGCTGCCCATGCGGTTGAGCATACTGTTAGTAATGTAGGTGGCGATGATCTCCCGGCGTAACGGGTGTTCCTGCATCCCTTGGACGAAACGTTGCCGTAACGGCTCGGGGAAATACATGAACAGATCCTTCTGCAAATGACTGTCTTCCGGCACATCGGAGGTCAACAATTCCTCGTGCAGGGCGATTTTGCCGTAGGCCAGTAGCACCGCTAACTCCGGTGGCGTCAGCCCCTGCTGAGCGGTCTCTCGTTCTGCCAATTCTTCATCATTGGGCAAAAATTCCAGGGTGCGATTGAGCTTGCCGGCTTTTTCCAACGACCGCATCACCCGCACGTGGTCCCCTAAGGATTCAGCTGCCCGGCTATAGGTCATACTGATGGCTTGGGGTTGCAAATAATTCTGCCGCAGCACCAAGTCGGCTACCTCGTCGGTCATTTCAGCCAGCAGCTCATTACGCTGTTTTTCCGTCATGTCGCCGTTGCTAACGACATGATTGAGCAGAATCTTGATATTGACTTCGTGATCCGAACAGTTCACTCCGCCGGAGTTGTCGATGGCATCGGTCAGGATTCTACCGCCTTGCCGGGCATATTCGATCCGACCCAGTTGGGTAAAGCCCAAATTACCGCCCTCACCGACGACTTTACAGCGCAGCTCCCGACCATCGACCCGCACGGCGTCGTTAGCCCGGTCGCCGGCCTCCGCATGACTCTCGTGGCGCGCTTTGACGTAGGTGCCGATACCGCCGTTCCAGAGCAGGTCCACTGGCGCTTGCAATAACTGGTGAACCAATTCGTTAGGCGTTAACCGTTCGCTGTTAATGGCGAATACCGCCTGCGCTTCCGGGCTCAAGCGAATCGATTTAGCCGTGCGTGGATACACTGCTCCACCAGCTGACAGCAGACTGTTGTCGTAGTCATCCCAACTGGAACGGGGCAGATTAAACAGCCGCTCCCGTTCTCGATAACTGATTTCCGGGTCGGGATTGGGGTCGATAAAAATATGCAGGTGATTGAAGGCCGCCACCAGTTTGATATGGCGCGATAACAACATGCCGTTGCCGAACACATCGCCGGACATATCGCCGATGCCAACCACGGTAAAATCATCGCGCTGCTGGATGTCCATACCCAATTCCCGAAACTGGCGTTTCACCGACTCCCAAGCGCCGCGCGCAGTGATACCCATTTTCTTATGATCGTAGCCGGCGGAGCCACCCGAAGCGAAAGCGTCTCCCAACCAAAAGCCGAATTCCTTGGCAATGCCGTTGGCGATGTCGGAAAACGTCGCTGTACCCTTGTCCGCCGCCACCACCAGATACGGATCGTCGGGATCGTAACGTACCACCTGCGGTGGCGAAATGATTACGCCGTCGACTCGGTTATCGGTGATATCCAACAAGCCGTGGATGAACGTCCGGTAACAGGCCACCGCCTCTTGTTGTAATTGCTCTCGATTGCCGGGAGGCTGCTTGAGCACGAATCCGCCCTTAGCGCCGACCGGCACGATGACCGAATTTTTCACCATTTGGGCTTTCATCAAACCCAGCACCTCGGTGCGGAAATCCTCGCGGCGATCCGACCAACGCAATCCGCCCCGGGCAACCGGCCCACCCCGCAAGTGGACACCTTCTACCCGCGGCGAATACACGAAAATCTCGTACATGGGGCGCGGTAAGGGTAATTCGTCGATCCGGGCGGGATCGAATTTGAAGGACAGATACGTTTTAGCTTTCCCCTGCTGGTCGGTTTGAAAGAAATTGGTGCGCAGGGTAGCCTGGATGATATTCAAAAACCGCCGCAAGATGCGGTCTTCATCCAAGCTGCTTACCTTTTCCAGCGCTTCTTCAATGGCAACCGTCAATGCGGTGCTGCGTCGACCGGCATCGTTGTGGGCGTGCGGATCGAAGCGGGCATGGAATAATTCCGCTAACAGCCGGGCGATCTGCGGATGATCACCGACAGTGCGTTCCATATACGCTTGGCTGAAGGGTATGCGGGTTTGTAATAAGTATTTGCAATACGCCCTGAGCATCACCACATCGCGCCACGGCAGGGCTGCCGCCAACACCAAGCGGTTGAAGCCGTCGCTTTCCAAAGCACCGTTCCAGACGCTGGCGAAGGCATCCTGGAACACTTCCCGTATCTGGGAGACATCCACCTGAATCCCTTCGTCTTCCTTCATATCGAAATCCAATACCCACAACTGCTCACCGTCGCGGGTCAGCACCTCATAAGGACGGGCGGTCAATACTCGCAGGCCCATGCGTTCTAACATGGGCAACACATCGGACAGGGGAATCGGCTGCTCCGGGCCGAACACTTTAAAGCGCAATACCCCTTCCGGATCTTCCAAGGGGCGATATAGCCGCATATCCATCGCGTAGTCCGGGCAAATCTTATCCAGCCGCAGAATATCGCTTACCGCAGCGCGGACGGTGAAATCCTCCTTGTAAGCTGCAGGAAATGCCTGGCCGTAGCGTTGGAACAGGGTATTGCCCTGTTCCTCACCGACCTGTTCCAACAGGGCCTGATGTAAATCCTCTTCCCAAGATTGCAGAGCTGCCCGTAGCTGAGCCTCCAATTCGGGTACCGAATAGTCCGGGATTTGGCCGGGTTGGGTACGAATGTGGAATTGCACCCGCGCCAACATTGATTCCGAAAACTGGGTGGCGAAGGTGGCGGATTCGCTATTGAAGACCTGCATCAGCACCGCTTGCATGCGCAACCGCATGTCGGTGTTGTAGCGTTCTCTCGGCACAAAGACCAAACAAGACACGAAGCGACCGAAGGTGTCCTCACGCACAAACAAACGCAGCCGCTGTCGCTCTTTAAGCTGCAGGATACCGGTGGCGATTTCGAACAGTTCTTCGTCGGTGGCCTGGAACAGATCATCACGCGGAAAGGTTTCGAGGATATTTTGCAACGCCTTACCCGCATGGCCCGTGGGCGACAAACGGGCGCGAGTCAGAACCCGTTCGATCTTGCTGCGTAGTAACGGAATGCCGCGCGGATTAACGTTATACGCCTGTGCGGTGTATAGCCCTAGGAAACGGTGTTCACCGATAACTTTGCCTTCCGCACCGAAACGTTTGATGCCCAGGTAATCCAGATGCACGGGGCGATGAACGGTAGAACGGGCGCTGGCTTTGGAAATAATCAATAGCTTGGGAGCGTAGGACAACTTGCGCAAATCCACAGGCAACTCTGCAAAGCTATGCGAAATCCCTTGTTCACCGCCACGTAACAAGCCCAATCCGGAACCGGGCACGGTACAGAGTACAACTTCACCGTCTTTTTCCACCAAATTGTAATTGCGATAACCGAGAAAGGTGAAATGTTCGCTCGCCATCCAGCGCAGAAAGTCCTGACTTTCCCGAACTTCTGACGGGTGCAAGGGTAACTCGGTCGTGTCGAGCTCGGTCACGATTGTCTGCAATTGTTCACGCATCAACGGCCAATCTTCGACGGCGACCCGTACATCGGTTAACGCCTTCTGCAGTCCGCTGTGTAACCCGGCCAACAACTCGGGATCAGTCTGCCGATCCACTTCGAAGTGCATAGTCGCTTCGC
>JAZBPA010000171.1:0-23899 GCA_036351435.1 Candidatus Competibacteraceae bacterium | reverse complement strand
GAATTGTTTACCGACGAAGGTATCGGCACGTTGATTCGTGGGTGATACCGTCACAGCGTGGGTTTGTCGACTTGGCAGGCCGTGCCCGTCTTCCCTATATAAAAACACTGATGTGCGCTAAGGTTTTGTTGTGTGGTGCCATCACATGACCTTGAGCCACATCGCCATACCACCAAAAAAACCATTGGAGTATAACGTATGACAACAAGACGCCAGTTACTCAAGGCTATCCCAGCAATGACCGCCGCACTGGCTATTCCCGGCCACACCCTGGCAGCGACGGAAATACCGGCGATGACCAAACAAGCGCGCAGCGAATTAACGCCGGACCAAGCGTTAGAATTATTGAAGGACGGCAACGAACGCTTTGTCAGCGGGAAGATGCTGCAACGCGATCTGATGGCTCAGGTTAAGGCTACAGCGACGGGACAGTTTCCATTCGCAGGTATTCTGGGTTGCATTGATTCACGAGTCCCACCCGAAGTCGTTTTCGACCAAGGGATAGGCGATATCTTCAGCGCCCGCATTGCCGGTAATTTTGCTAACACCGACTTTATCGGCAGCTTCGAATTCGCCACCAAGCTCGCAGGAGCAAAACTCATTGTGGTATTGGGGCACAGCGAGTGTGGTGCGATCAAAGGTGCTGCCGACAATGCCCAGCTCGGCAACCTAACTCAAACGCTCAGCAATTTGATGCCTGCGGTGTATGCGATAACCGATGTAGAGGGCGAGCGTAATTCAGCGAATGAAGCGTTTGTAACCGCTGTCGCCGAAGAGAATGTACGCCAGAACGTGAAAGCATTGCTCACCAGAAGCACTGTACTGCATGATCTAGCCCAAGCAGAGCGCATTAAAGTCGTCGGCGCAATGCATGATGTTGGCACCGGTCGAATCACTTTTCTCGACTAGATTAGCGCCATAAATAAAAATCATAACGTCGTACCAACGCTAAGCAGATGCGCCCGCTGGGCGCATTTCTCATATTGATCGACCAAAACCTCGCGATGTTTGCTTGTCCGTTCCGTCAGGTAGGATTAGAATTCACCGTTTGATTTAAAATCTAAAGAATATAGTGGAGTTGTTTGAATAATGTCGCTCAGCACTGAACAAAAATCGCAAATTGTCCAAGACTACCGACGCGATCCTAACGATACTGGTTCGCCGGAAGTGCAGGTTGCTCTATTGACCAACCGAATTAATGACCTGCAAGGGCATTTCGCTACCCATAGTAAAGATCATCACTCGCGGCGCGGATTATTGAAAATGGTGAATCAGCGTCGCAAGATGCTGGATTATCTAAAGAAGAAGAATGTTCAGCGCTATCAGGAATTGATTGCAAGACTGGGTTTACGTCGTTGATCAGCGTGTTGTTCAGCGCGCTCATCATCCTGTTCTTTACCGACATGCTTTGCTTACCAGGACAGTCTTGTGATTCCTATTAGAAAAACCTTTCAATACGGTGATCATGCCGTAACCCTGGAAACCGGGCGTATCGCACGTCAAGCCCACGGCGCGGTGCTGGTCAATATGGCGGATACTGTCGTATTGGTTACCGCGGTTGGTGTTAAAGAAGCCTCTGATAAAAGGGACTTTTTTCCACTTACGGTCAATTATCAAGAACGCAGTTATGCGGCGGGTCGGATTCCCGGCGGCTTTTTTCGTCGAGAAGGACGACCATCCGAAAGTGAAACACTGATCTCTCGATTAATCGATCGTCCGTTGCGGCCGTTGTTTCCCAAGGGCTTTACCAACGAAGTACAGATTGTTGCGACGGTTATGTCGTTGAATCAGCAGGTCAGTCCCGATATTCCGGCGTTGCTGGGAGCGTCTGCGGCGTTGGCCCTATCCGGTATACCTTGTGGTGGTCCTATAGGCGCCGCCCGGGTGGGTTATAAAGATGGTCAGTATCTCCTGAACCCCTCTCTCAAAGATCAAGCCCAATCACAATTGGATCTGGTCGTGGCCGGGACAGAAAGTGCAGTGCTGATGGTCGAATCCGAAGCCAAGGAATTATCGGAAGAGGTGATGTTGGGCGCGGTGATTTTCGGCCATGAACAGATGCAGACGGCCATTCAAGCCATTCGGGAGTTGGCAGCCGAGACTCAGGTATCGGCTTGGGAATGGCAAGCACCGGTTCCTGACGAGACGTTGAGCGCTGCTGTCAACGCAGCGGCAGAAACCGCTTTGGTCGACGCCTACCAAATTTCGGAGAAACAACTTCGGCAACAGACGGTGCGTGAGGTGCGTACTCGGGTTGTTGAACAACTGCTGGCGCAGGAAGATAACGACTGGACCGCCGACGAGATTCAAAAAGCCTTTGCTGCCGCGGAAAAACGCATTGTCCGAGCTCGCGTGCTGGCCGGCGAATTACGCATTGATGGTCGAGATCACCACACGGTTAGAACTATCAACGTAGACACCGGCGTGCTGCCACGCGCACACGGCTCGGCACTGTTCACCCGTGGGGAAACCCAGGCATTAGTGGTCACCACATTGGGCACCACCCGAGATTCGCAAGTCATTGACGCGATTGAGGGTGAATATCGCGAACCGTTCATGCTGCATTACAATTTCCCCCCCTACTCAGTCGGCGAAACCGGCATGGTCGGCAGTCCTAAGCGGCGAGAGATTGGTCACGGGCGTTTAGCGAAACGGGCTATTCTGGGGGTGATGCCGGATATGGCCAGCTATCCGTATGTGATACGCGTGGTCTCCGAAATCACCGAATCCAATGGTTCCAGCTCAATGGCTTCGGTGTGTGGTGCCAGCTTGGCGCTGATGGACGCCGGTGTACCGCTGAAAACTCCGGTCGCGGGTATCGCTATGGGGTTGATCAAAGAAGCTGACCGGTTTGCGGTGCTGACTGATATTTTGGGTGATGAGGATCACTTGGGTGATATGGATTTCAAAGTGGCGGGTACCGATACCGGGGTGACCGCGTTGCAAATGGACATCAAGATTGACGGCATCACTCGCGAAATCATGCAAGTGGCGTTAGATCAGGCTCGTGCGGGTCGTTTGCATATTCTGACCAAGATGCAGGAAGCGATTTCTAGCCCCCGTGAGGAGATGTCCCAGTATGCGCCGCGCATCACGACCATGCGGATCAATCCGGATAAAATTCGCGACGTCATTGGTAAAGGCGGCGTCACGATTCGCGCCATTACTGAGGAAACCGGTGCGGTGATTGACATCAGCGACGATGGCACTATCAAAATCGCTGCCGTTGACCAAGCCGCCAGCGACGAAGCGCGGCGGCGGGTTGAAGAAATCACTGCCGACATAGAAATCGGTCGTCTTTACGAAGGCAAAGTAGTTCGCATCATGGATTTCGGCGCTTTCGTCGCGATCATGCCCGGCCGCGAAGGCATGGTACATATTTCCCAGATCGCTGAAGAGCGGATTCGCAGCGTCAGCGATAAGCTGGCGGTGGGCGATGTCATAAAAGTTAAAGTGCTGGAAGTGGATAAACAAGGACGGATTCGTCTTAGCATGAGAGGCATCAACGAAAACAGTTGATGGCGATCACCGTTCAGCCCCGACGGACAAGGACATTTTACTGGGGCAGGATTGCATCCACGGTCCGAGTGGTTTACATTGCCATCGCACGAAGTGGATACACCGGAGAGGTGTCCGAGTGGTTTAAGGAGCACGCCTGGAAAGTGTGTATACGTTAATAGCGTATCGAGGGTTCGAATCCCTCCCTCTCCGCCATCATTCATAGCTAGGGTGTAGTCATTGCTCCACCCGATCGATTTCACAACAGCGCATTTCAGGCTGAGCCGATCAATGGTGGTCTGTATCGGTCCCCTCGCGACGACGAACTGTGAACCCCGTCAGGCCCGGAAGGGAGCAGCGGTAACGGCGAAATCGGGCGCCGGGGTGCGGCTGGTATGGGCCGCCACCCATGGTTGCGAACATCTATTCTCTCTGTTGTTTCAGTGCATGAGATGAGCTATCAGGTTCTGGCACGCAAGTGGCGCCCCCGTACTTTTCAAGAAGTGGTAGGGCAGGAACATGTCGTACGCGCGTTGACCAATGCGCTCGATCAGCAACGCTTGCATCACGCGTTTTTGTTCACCGGTACGCGCGGCGTGGGAAAAACCACGCTCGCTCGTATTCTGGCCAAAGCGTTGAATTGTGAGCAAGGGGTTTCCGCTTCACCTTGCGGACAGTGTGGCGCCTGTCGGGAAATCGACGAAGGCCGCTTTGTCGATTTGCTGGAGGTTGATGCCGCTTCGCGAACCGGTGTCGATGATACCCGGGAACTGCTGGACAATGTGCCCTACGCGCCGGCGCGTGGGCGTTACAAAGTCTATCTCATCGACGAAGTGCATATGTTCTCCAAGAGTAGTTTCAACGCCTTGTTGAAAACCTTGGAAGAACCCCCGCCGCACGTCAAATTTTTATTGGCCACCACCGATCCGCAACGGTTGCCTGTCACCGTGCTATCACGTTGTCTGCAATTCAATCTCAAAAGCCTATCTACCAAGCTGATTGCCCAGCATCTGGCTCATGTGCTGACACAGGACAATATTCCCCATGAGGCTGCGGCACTAAATCTGCTGGCGCGTGCGGGTGACGGCAGCTTGCGCGATGCGCTCAGTGTGTTGGATCAAGCGATCGCCTTTGGTAGCGGTCAAGTCAATGAGCAGGATGTCAGTATGCTGTTGGGCACCATTGACCACGGTCAGGTTCTTAAGCTGGTCAAGGCGTTGGCTCACGCCGATGCTGATGAATTGCTGAAAGTGGCTCTGGAGCTGGAACAAACAGCACCGGATTATCTGGCGGTATTGGCTGAACTGCTTTCATTGTTGCAACACCTTGCCCTAGTACAAGCGATTCCTGAAACAGCCATTGATACCGAACGATTCGATACCCAGGCCGTTCAGCAATTGGCCAAGCTCATCGCCCCCGAGGACATTCAACTGTTTTATCAAATTGCGCTGCTGGGACGGCGCGATTTGCCGCTGGCGCCGGAACCGAAAGGCGGTTTTGAGATGATTCTGTTAAGGATGTTATGTTTTCGACCGCAAAACACCCCTCCGGCGGCGCGGCAAAAAACTGAGCAAGTGCTTGAACACGCCGAACAGACTGACGCAAGTCCTACACCGGCATCTTCCGAGTCGTCTATTCAATCCTCGCCTGTCGTTACCGAACCCCGCGCGGCAGCCGATTGGAACGACTTGGTCAATGCGCTTGATCTGAAAGGGATGGCCCAGCAGTTAGCACTTAATTGCAGTTTACGCAGTTATCAGAACAACTCTTTGCATTTGATTCTGGCACCGGGTTATGCCCAAACTAAGACTAAAAATGCCGAAGATCGTTTACGCACCGCCCTGGAAAGCCACATCGGCAAACCGGTGAAATTGCAGATCCAAGTTGGTGAATCGACGGTCGCCACGCCGGCTGAACGCCACACTCAACATCAGGCTGAACGTCAGCAAGCAGCATGGACAACACTTAACCAAGATCCGAATGTACAGGCTCTGCGTGAGACGTTCGAAGCCCAGGTGCGACCGGATTCCATTTCGCTGGATGACGATTGATTAACTGCTCGGCCAGGTGGGCGGGCTTTCACTACTACAGAGGTTAGCGACTATGAAGGGTAATTTAGGCGGCCTGATGAAGCAGGCCCAGAAGCTGCAGGAAAATCTGCAGAAAGCACAGGAAGAAATCGGTCTTTTAGAAATTACCGGTGAGTCCGGCGGCGGGTTGGTTCAAGTCGTCATGAGTGGCCGACACGAAGTGCGGCGAATCTCTATTGATGACAGTCTATTGGCGGATGATAAAGACATGCTTGAAGACTTAGTTGCTGCGGCCGTCAATGACGCGGTCAACAAAGTGGAAAAAACCGTGCAAGAGAAATTCTCTGGTATGGCTGGTGGACTGCCCGGCATGCCTGGCCTGCCAGGATTGGGAGGCGATTTCAAAATGCCTTTCTAGTTTAACTGGAATGCAGGCACCTTTATTAACCCGTTTGATCGATGCGTTACGCTGTTTGCCCGGCGTAGGGCCCAAATCTGCCCAGCGCATGGCATTGCACCTGTTGGAAAGGAATCGAGAAGGTGCCCAACGGTTGACCGAAACATTGCAGGCCGCATTGAGCGGCATTGATCATTGCCAACTGTGCCGTAATCTTAGTGAAACTCAACTATGTATGCTCTGCGCCAATCCGAACCGCGACCGCACTATTCTATGTGTATTGGAAACGCCGTCCGATGCGATGGCGGTGGAGCAGGCCGCTAGTTACCGGGGACTGTACTTCATTTTGATGGGCCATCTATCACCGTTAGATGGCATTGGCCCGCTTGAACTGGGCTTAGATCGACTGGAAACCCGGTTAGATGAGGGGGAGGTACAAGAGATTATCTTGGCCACCAATCCCACCGTGGAGGGTGAAGCCACCGCGCATTATATTGCCGATCTAGCCCGTGAACGCAGTATCCGTACTACCCGAATTGCACACGGCGTACCCTTAGGGGGAGAACTTGAATACATTGACGGCGGTACCCTATCCCATGCCTTTAGTGGTCGCCGCGAGTTCTGAATTGGGTTATCGGCCCGCACATCGTTATCAAGACACGCCGTGAATACCTCCCTATAGGCTCGACTGCGGTTATCCCTACCGCAGACGGTCTTGATAACAACATCTAGGTCGATAACGCAGCAAATCGACACAAACCGAAGGTGAGTATGAGCGAAACCGTGTTTTCCAAAATCATTGCCCGGGAGATTCCGGCAGACATCGTCTATGAAGATGATCAGGTACTGGCCTTTCGGGACATTAATCCTCAGGCCCCGGTCCATATTGTCATCATCCCTAAAAAGCCTATCCCGACGCTTAATGATCTGATCCCGGATGATGCGGAATTGATCGGGCAGCTGTTTTTAGCCGCCAAGCAAGTAGCTGCCGATTTAGGGGTCGCCGATAGCGGTTATCGAACCCTAATCAACTGCAATCGCGATGGCGGCCAGGATGTCTTTCATGTACACATGCACTTGATGGCTGGTCGGCCTATGGGTTGGCCCCCGGGTTGATCCAGTACGGTGGACGCGACTAGCGCCCATCGCGCGCAAGACGTTTTGCTGTTTGGGCCAAACGTTGACCCAGTACCCGGCAGTGTTGTTTTTCCTCAGCACTGAGCTGGGGACTTGATTCCTCACCCGACCAATGACTGGGGCCATATGGTGTGCCGCCGCTACGGGTCGTTCGCAAGGTGGGTTCGCTGTAAGGCAGTCCCATCATCAGCATGCCGTGGTGGAGCAAGGGTAACATCATTGATAATAATGTCGATTCGTGACCACCATGCAGACTGGCAGCGGCGGTAAACACTGCCGCAGGTTTATCAACCAGCGCACCTGACAGCCATAACGCTCCGGTGCAGTCCAGGAAGTATTTCATGGGAGCTGCCATATTGCCGAAGCGCGTCGGACTGCCCAAAGCCAATCCAGCGCATTCTTCGAGATCCTTTAATTCGGCATAGGGCGGACCGTCATCGGGTACGGCAGCAGCGGTTGCTTCGCAAATCGGGGAAACTGGCGGTACTGTGCGCAATCGCGCTTGTGCGCCGGTGATTTCTTCCACGCCGCGGGCGACAAAGCGGGCCAATTCTGCTGTGCCTCCGCTACGACTGTAATAAAGCACTAAGATTTCAGTCATGGGGCGTTATAATGGGTTCTGTTGTCATTAAACCTGCATCAGTTGAGTTAGGGTATGGCTGTCTGTATACGATGCTATGTTACCGGGAGAGTTCAGGGCGTGTGGTTTCGGGCAGCGACCCGTGAACAAGCACAGGCTTTGGGTATTACCGGTTATGCACGTAACTTAGCTGATGGTCGTGTTGAAGTACTCGCTTGCGGCGAGGAACACGCCGTCGCCACCCTGCGTGAATGGCTATGGCAGGGTCCCCCCCATGCTCAGGTGACCGAAGTTGTTGAGCAATCCGTGGCCTTCCAGAAACCAGTCGGTTTTAATGTGGTTTGAATTGACCTAAATCAAGGCGACTTATACACAGCCTCCGGTCAGACCACTTTGCTCACCTGTCTCTGACTCACCTAATGCTAAACCCCGCATCGTCCATCCGTAACGCCTTGATAGTATTGCTGAAATTTTTTGTTCAAAAAACCGTCAAATTGTTCATTGCTCAATAGTAGCGGGGACTTAGGGGCTGTCGAATAGAGTTATCCACAGACTTATCCACAGCTTTTGTGGATAACCGGTATTTTCGTAAATCTGAAAAGAGCTTAGCGAATACTCAGACGCTCACGAAGAAAATCGAGCACTATCGATTGATCAATTTCCACACTATCCCCTTCCCGGCGATTCTTGTATTCCACTTGGCCAGCGTCCAGTTTCCGCTCACTCAATACCAAACGATGTGGAATACCGATCAAATCCATATCGGCGAACATGACGCCGGGTCGGACCTCCCGATCATCCAGCAGTACTTCGATGCCGGCATCCAGCAATAGTTGATACAACGCCTCGACGGCTTCGCGCAAACGCTGAGAACGCGAAGCATTGATCGCTATTAGTGCCACTTGAAAGGGTGCCATGGGCAACGGCCAGATGATGCCGAGTTCATCGTAATGCTGTTCAACAGCTGCGGCGACTACTCGGGAAACACCGATACCGTAACAGCCCATCAACATCGGGTGACTCTGACCGTCTTCGTCCAGCACTACGGCATTCAAGGCGGCACTGTATTTGTTGCCCAGTTGGAAAATGTGGCCGACTTCAATGCCACGTGCGATGGATAAAACTCCTTGTCCATCCGGGCTGGGATCGCCTTCCACTACATTACGTAGATCAGCAACTACCGGTTCAGGCAGATCACGACCCCAATTGACCCCGGTCAGATGGGTGCCATCGGTATTAGCGCCGCACACGAAATCTGCTAGCTGCGCCGCAGCTCGATCAGCAATGATCGGCACCTCAAGTCCGACCGGCCCTAATGAACCTGCGTTGCAGCCTGCCGCCGCAACGATCTGCGCAGTGCTGGCCATGGTTAGTGGGGTAGCAATCTGAGCCAGTTTCTCGGCTTTGATTTTGTTCAGCTCATGATCGCCCCGCAAGCAGAGCGCGACCACCTCCGACTCGCTGCCTTGCACCAGCAGGGTTTTCAAAGTTTGCTTCGGATTAACTTTGAGAAACGCACTGACTGCGGCGATGGTGTGTTGCTCGGGAGTCGCAACCTGATTCAATGGCAGGTTCGGAACCGGACGCTCATCGTTAGGCGCTAAAGCTTCTGCCAATTCGACATTAGCGGCGTAGGTGCCCTGCGAAGCAAAGGCAATGGCATCTTCGCCGGAATCCGCCAACACATGGTATTCCTGGGATTGATTGCCGCCAATGCTGCCACTATCGGCTAGCACAGCGCGGAAATTGAGCCCTAACCGCGAAAAGATACGGCTGTAAGCTTGCCCCATAGCGTCATAAGTTGTTTGCAGAGAATCCGGGCTGACGTGGAATGAATAGGCGTCTTTCATCAAAAATTCGCGCCCCCGCATCACCCCAAAACGCGGTCTGATTTCGTCACGGAATTTGGTTTGAATCTGGTAGTAGCTGATGGGTAATTGCCGATAGCTTTTGATTTCCCGGCGCAACAGATCAGCGATCACCTCTTCGTGGGTCGGACCAAAACAGAATTCCCGCATATGGCGATCTTTTAACCGTAGCAGCTCAGGGCCGTACTGTTCCCAACGACCGGATTCCTGCCAAAGTTCAGCGGGTTGTACAGCCGGCATCAGCATTTCCAATGCGCCGATCCGGTTCATCTCTTCTCGAACTACGGTTTCGACTTTGCGCAGCGTACGTAGTCCCAAGGGTAACCAAGTATATATACCGGCCGCCAAACGGCGGATCAGACCGGCGCGGAGCATCAGTTGATGACTGATCACCTCGGCGTCAGCCGGGGTTTCCTTCAGCGTCGATAAGGGAAACTGAGATATTCGCATAATGTGAGGGGCTCCACAGCCGATCGTCCGGCCAAGGCTGAACAGGATGACACATCCTGTTCAGCCTTGGCCGGGCTACGTGCCGGATGAGTGGTGAAGATTAAGGATTGCAGTAGTAAGTCATGTCTTTGCGAGCTTGGGCCAACGCGGCATTGCGTTGCTCAGTATCCAACACGATCCGCTGACCTTCTGCATTGGTACGCACCACGGGTTGACTGCCTTCCAAGGCTTTCACGTTATTCCTTGCGGTTTCGCAGTTCTTAGCAAATAATTCTGCGCGATCCTGTTTTTGCTGTTCAGTTTGTTGTTGTTGCTCGGCTTCTTCACGGGCTTTATCCGCGGCTTCAACTTGCTCTCGCAGTTTTTCCATCGCTTCTTCAGGGTTGTCTTTGGGTGGCGCAGGTTTATTCAGTTGCTCAAATTCAAAGCCGGTTGGGGGTGGCACTTCGGTATACTGCAATTTACCCTCAGCATCCCGCCATTTATAAATCACCTCGCCTGGCGCCTGCGCTAAGTGAATGACTTGAGCTGGCACCGAAAAGCTGCATAACAATGCCGCAAAAAAAAGAATGAACTTCATCGTTTCCTCCAACCATTTAGGGGCTATTCCGCCGAATCACCTGAATCATATAATAAAATGAGATTTTTTTGCTGTGTTACTCAACTCAGCACATATTCGAATATGTCTCGGTAAATTGAGCATTTTCAAAGCTTAATAATCAAGTCATAATTATTGTATACTGCCCAACATGTAGGAATTCAAAGGTCGTTACAATCACGACCGTATGTCTGGAACTCCATCTTCTCTTAATCGTCCCCAATCCTTAGCATGAGGAGCTGAACGCTATGGAATTAACCGGTGCCGAAATCGTTGTCCGTTGCCTTAAGGAAGAGGGTGTCGAGTACGTATTTGGTTATCCTGGTGGTGCCATTTTGCACGTTTATGATGCGCTTTATCAGCAGAATGATGTCAATCACATTCTGGTGCGTCATGAACAGGGCGCCGCCCACGCTGCCGATGGCTTAGCCCGCGCCACGGGTAAGCCGGGCGTTGTATTGGTCACTTCCGGCCCCGGCTTGACCAACACGGTAACGGGTATCGCGACCGCTTACATGGACTCCGTCCCTATGGTCGTGATTTGTGGGCAGGTTCCCACCAAGCTGATCGGTAATGATGCCTTCCAAGAAGTCGATTCAGTCGGCATTACCCGCCCGTGCGTCAAGCATAACTTCCTGGTCAAAGACGTGACGCAGCTCGCTGAGACCATCAAAAAAGCGTTTTATATCGCGACCACAGGTCGACCCGGGCCGGTGGTTGTCGATCTGCCCAAGGATGTCACTGCGGCCAAAACTGAGTTCGTCTACCCGAAGAAAATCAAGATGCGCTCATACAGCCCCACAGTGAAGGGCCATAGCGGCCAGATTCGCAAGGCCGTAGAGATGATGGTCGAAGCGAAACGGCCAATGATTTACACCGGTGGTGGTGTCATTCTGGGCGAAGGTTCCAAAGAGCTGGTCGAGCTAACTCGCATTCTGGGCTATCCAATTACCAATACCTTGATGGGGTTGGGTGCCTATCCGGGTACCGATCCTCAGTTCATCGGTATGTTGGGTATGCACGGCACCTATGAAGCCAATATGGGCATGCATGAGTGCGATGTACTTATCGCCATCGGCGCACGGTTTGATGATCGGGTGACCGGTGAACTCAGCAAGTTCTGCCCCCACGCACGCATCGTGCATGTGGATGTCGACCCATCGTCGATCTCCAAGACCGTCAAGGTCGATATTCCCATCGTCGGCTCTGTGCCCCAGGTGTTGCGTTCAATGATCGAAATCATCCGGGAAAGCGGTATGAAGCCGGACGCCGAAGCCCTGGCCCTATGGTGGAAGCAGATCGACGAATGGCGTGCGGTGCAATCGCTGAAATACGAGCAAAGCGACACGCTGATCAAACCCCAGTATGTCATCGAAAAGCTCTACGAAGCGACCCAGGGACAGGCGATTATTACTTCCGATGTCGGCCAGCATCAGATGTGGGCGGCGCAGTATTATCATTTTGATCGCCCGCGGCAATGGATCAACTCCGGTGGATTAGGCACTATGGGGTTTGGTTTGCCGGCCGCGATGGGTGCCAAATTCGCTTTTCCCGACCGCGATGTGGTGTGCATCACCGGCGAGGGCAGCATCCAGATGATGCTGCAGGAACTGTCCACCATGCTGCAATACCATACCCCGGTCATCGTAGTGAATTTGAACAATCGCTATTTGGGCATGGTGCGGCAATGGCAGGAGTTTTTCTACGAAAAACGCTACTCCATGACCTACATGGAAGCATTGCCGGATTTCGTGAAGTTAGCCGAGGCTTATGGCCATGTGGGGATGATGATCGAACAGCCCCATGATGTTGAAAGTGCCTTTCGTGAAGCATTGGCAATCAAAGATCGTACCGTGTTCATGGATTTCATCACTGATCAGGAAGAGAATGTCTTCCCGATGATTCCTGCAGGCGGCGGTCAGAATGAAATGTTATTGGCCGGTCGGGATAAAATGGTTTCCACCCACGAAGAAGGCATGGTGTTGGTGTAATTATGCGACACATAATCTCAATTTTATTGGAAAACGAGGCCGGCGCACTGTGCCGGGTAGCCAATTTATTTTCGGCGCGTGGCTACAACATCGAAAGCTTGACCGTAGCGCCGACCGAAGATCCGACCCTGTCACGGATGACCTTGGTTACCCGTGGATCGGATGACATCATCGAACAGATCGTCAAGCAGCTGAACAAGTTGGTCGATGTGGTCAAATTAAGCGATCTCACCGAAGGCAGCCATATCGAACGCGAGTTGATGATGGTCAAAGTCAAGGCCACCGGCGAGCAGCGTTCCGAGATGTATCGCCTAACCGACATTTTTCGCGGCCGCATCATTGATGCGAACGACAGTAGTTATACGATTGAGTTGACCGGCACCAGCGATAAGCTGGACGGTTTCCTCAGTTCCGTTGATCATGACGATATTCTGGAAGTTGTTCGTTCCGGTGTCACCGGCATTACCCGCGGTCAACGCGCGCTACGCATCTAGACTGACCAGGCCGACTTCTTGCCGAGGTCGGCCTTTTTCTTTTCTCCGATCAGGAACCGTTGCATCATGAAAATTTATTACGACAAAGACGCCGACCTGTCCATCATTCAGCGCAAAACCGTAACCGTGATCGGTTATGGTTCACAGGGTCATGCCCATGCGAATAACCTCAAGGACTCCGGCGTAGCCAACGTGCTGGTCGGTCTGCGTCCCGATTCGGCCTCCGTCGCCAAGGCGGAAGGCGCGGGTCTGGCTGTGCGTAGTGTTGAAGAGGCGGTCGCTGCTGCGGATCTGGTCATGATCCTAGCTCCGGATGAGCATCAAGCGCGGATATACCGGGAACAAATTGCCCCCAATCTGAAACACGGCGCCGCCCTGGCATTTGCGCACGGCTTTAATATTCACTTCGGCCAGATCGAGCCGCGTTCGGATCTTGATGTCATCATGATCGCTCCCAAAGGACCCGGCCACTTGGTGCGTTCGACCTACACGGAAGGCGGTGGCGTGCCCAGCCTGATCGCCATCCACCAGGACGCCAGCGGCCAAGCGAAGGAACTGGCTTTATCCTATGCCTCGGCTATCGGTGCGGGCCGAGCCGGCGTTATCGAAACCAATTTCCGGGAAGAAACCGAGACCGACTTATTCGGGGAACAAGCCGTGTTGTGCGGCGGTTTGACCGCTTTGGCACAGGCCGGCTTCGAGACCCTGGTGGAAGCAGGTTATGCTCCGGAGATGGCTTATTTTGAATGTTTGCATGAACTGAAATTGATCGTCGATCTGATGTACGAAGGCGGCATCGCCAACATGCGCTATTCCATCTCCAATACTGCAGAATACGGCGATCTGACCCGTGGTCCGCGCATTATCACCGAGCAGACTCGGGAAGAGATGCGGCGTATTCTGAGTGAGATTCAACGCGGTCAGTTCGCCCGTGAATTCATTGCGGAAAACCAAGCTGGCGCGGCTACTCTCAAGGCCATGCGCCGGATCAGCCGTGAGCATCAACTTGAGCAAGTGGGTGGACAACTGCGTGATATGATGCCCTGGATCAAAGCCAAACGTTTGGTCGACACCAGCAAGAACTGATCCCTGCGACTGCTGCGGAACTTTCAATCCGCCCCTCAGAGCATCCCGGTGATGAACGAAATCGATGATATCAAGCGTCACCGGGGCATTTATCTGCTGCCGAACATCTTTACCGCAGCAGCGTTATTTGCGGGATTTTATGCCATCGTCGCATCCATGCACGGTCGCTTCGAACCGGCTGCGATTGCGGTATTTGTCGCTATGGTGTTGGATGGTCTGGACGGGCGGGTAGCCCGACTGACCAACACCGAAAGCGCGTTCGGGGCTGAGTTTGACAGCCTGGCGGATATGGTTTCCTTCGGTCTCGCGCCGGCGCTGGTGATGTATCAATGGGCCTTGTCCAGCATGGCCGAATTTGGCCGGATTCCCGGCAAAGTGGGTTGGTTGGTCGCCTTTGCTTATGCGGCATGTACGGCGTTGCGGTTGGCGCGGTTCAATACCCAAGTCGGCAGCACGGACAAACGCTATTTCATGGGTCTGCCTAGCCCTTCAGCGGCAGCCATCGTAGTCGGTTTGGTGTGGATCAGCGACGATCTAGGGCTGCATGGCGAGGATATGCTATGGCCGGCGTTATTCGTCACGATTGGCGCCAGTTTGCTGATGGTCAGCCGGGTTTTGTTTCACAGTTTTAAACAATTGGATCTGCGGGGACGCGTCCGTTTCGAAACCATCCTGATCGTTATTCTGATCCTGGTGTTGATTGCCATCGACACCCCTAAAACCCTGTTTACCATTTTCTTTGCTTACGGCCTGTCGGGGCCTTTGCTGTGGTTGCTGCGATTTAGGCAGCGGGCACGACGCCGGGCAGCCGATAGCGTCGAGGAAAAACACTAATCATTCGGAATGGCCGACTCATAAAAACTCAATACCGGCTGCGGAGACCACCACCATGAACAAGTTAATCGTTTTCGATACCACCCTGCGTGATGGCGAACAGAGTCCGGGAGCGTCCATGACCCGGGATGAAAAGGTCCGCATCGCCAAGATGTTGGAACGGATGCGGGTGGATGTCATTGAGGCCGGGTTTCCCATTGCCAGCAGTGGTGATTTCGAGGCTGTCCAAGCGGTCGCCCGTGCAGTGAAAGACAGCGTCGTGTGTGGTCTGGCTAGGGCTGCTCAAGCCGACATCGACCGGGCCGGTGAAGCATTGCGAGACGCTAATGCCGGCCGTATCCACACCTTTATCGCCACCTCGCCCATCCACATGCAGATGAAGCTGCGGCTGGAACCGGAACAGGTGCTCGAACAAGCGGTAGCTGCCGTACAACTGGCTCGAAACTGGACCGATGATGTGGAGTTCTCCGCCGAGGACGCGGGCCGTTCCGAACTGGATTTTCTGTGCCGCATTGTCGAAGCGGCCATTGACGCGGGCGCGACCACCATTAATATTCCGGATACCGTCGGCTATAGCGTACCGGAACGCTATGCCTTCATCATTCGGCAATTGCTGGAGCGGGTACCGAACGCCGATAAGGCGGTGTTTTCGGTGCATTGTCACAACGACTTAGGCCTAGCAGTAGCCAATTCTCTGGCGGCAGTTTTAAGCGGAGCGCGCCAAGTCGAATGCACGATCAACGGGTTGGGGGAGCGTGCGGGCAATGCCGCATTGGAAGAGATCGTAATGGCGGTGCGTACCCGGCGCGATCTCTTCTCCTGCGATACCAACATTGATACCACTCAGATCGTCCCGGCCTCGCGTTTGGTGTCCGGCATTACCGGGTTTCCAGTCCAGCCCAACAAAGCCATTGTCGGCGCCAATGCCTTTGCCCATGAATCCGGCATTCATCAGGACGGGGTACTGAAACACCGCGAAACCTATGAAATCATGCGCGCCGAAGATGTCGGTTGGAATACCAATCGCATCGTGCTGGGTAAACTGTCCGGGCGCAACGCCTTTCGGCGACGTTTGGAAGAATTGGGCATCGCGTTGGGATCGGAGGAAGAGATTAATCTGGCGTTCGCCCGGTTTAAGGAGTTAGCGGACAAGAAAACCGAGATCTACGACGAAGACATCCAAGCGTTGATCACCGAAACCAACTTATCGGCGGTCAACGAGCGGGTGCGCTTGGTCTATCTGCGGGTCTGTTCGGAAACCGGCGAAACACCGCACGCTCAAGTGACTCTGGCGGTGGATGGCGAAGAGCAGCGTCACACGGCCTACGGCAGCGGACCCGTTGATGCCGCTTTCAAAGCGATTGAAAGCATGTTGCAAACCGATTCCACATTACAACTGTACTCGGTCAACAGCATTACCAGCGGCACCGATGCGCAAGGTGAAGTGACGGTGAGGGTGGAAAAAGACGGGCGCATTGTCAACGGCCAGGGTGCGGATACCGACATCGTGATCGCTTCCGCCAAAGCCTATATCAACGCGCTCAATAAGATATTACAACCACTGGAACGAGCTCACCCCCAACTCGGCCACGTGTAAGCCGGATGGCCAACAGCGTGTCCAAAGCCCGGTATCTGGCTGCACTGGGTGTGCAGTCATGGGAGTTGCGCCGCCCACTGCCGCTAGGATCTGCTGCACTCACATCGGATGCTTTAATTGAGCCTCAGAACATCAATCCGCTGGAAGTTCCCATGATGCCGACCGAGCCGGTCGACGATAAGGCCGCTGAACAGCCCACTGCCCTCCCCCGGCAAGATGAACGTTCCATTCGCATTGCCGATATGGACTGGGAGGCATTGCACAGCGAAGTTAGCGGCTGCACCGCCTGCACCTTGCACGAAGGACGCACGCAGACCGTATTCGGGGTAGGTAGTCAACAAGCAGACTGGTTAGTTATCGGAGAAGCGCCCGGCGCTGATGAAGATCGCCTGGGCGAACCCTTCGTCGGGCGCGCGGGCAAGCTGCTGGATGCTATGTTGCTGGCCTTGGGATTGCAGCGGGAACAGGTCTTCATCGCCAATATTCTGAAATGCCGACCACCCAAAAATCGCGATCCCGCCCCTGAAGAGGTGCGTTGCTGTTGGCCGTTTTTGGCACGGCAGATTGCTTTGCTTAATCCCAAGATCATCTTGGCGGTGGGACGTATCGCCGCGCAAAATCTGTTACAGACCGATGTGCCGGTAGGCAAGCTGCGTAATCGGATACACCGTTATCAACCGGGCGATATTCCCGTAGTGGTTTGTTACCATCCAGCCTATCTGCTGCGCTCACCGCGAGAAAAGCGCAAAGCCTGGGATGATCTCCAACTGGCCTACCGGACGTTTAGCGAAGAACGGGATGCTGTTTCGTGAGCCGACCGCGAATAATCCAAACATCAAGTAACCACAGATCACTATAAGCCATGAGCGCTGTGCCTGAGAATTTTTCCGGCCGTTTCAGGGCGATGGGCCATTTCGACCTCGCAGAGGTGATGGCGATTGAAACACAGGCTTATCCCTTTCCCTGGACCGAGGGAATCATCCGCGACTGCCTGAGGATTGGCTATCGCTGTCGTATATTAGAGGTCCAAGGACGCATTGAAGCTTACGGTATCCTATCGGTCGGTGCAGGCGAGGCGCATATTCTCAATCTCTGTGTACGACCCGAATCGTGCGGTCAAGGCTTAGCGCGCGCTATGTTGTGCCATTTACTGGACGTCGCGCGGATCAACAGTGCAATGACAATTTTCCTGGAAGTCCGTCCTTCTAATCCACGAGCAGTGAGCTTGTACCAACGGGCGGGCTTTTGCGAAGTAGGGGTCAGGAAGGATTATTACCCAGCCACATCGGGCCGCGAAGATGCATTGGTGATGGCGAAAGAATTGTAATTCATACCATTAACATTCTGAGCAACGGATTTTCATCATGCTGGAAACCCTGACAAAAGAACACTGGGCTGAGCATTTGAACCAAGCGTTCCGGCTGGATAGCGGCATGGAACAGCCGTTTGAAGTACGGTTGGTGGAAGTGCAAAGCCTCGGCAACGCACGGAATGAACAGCGGGAGCCTTTCTCTCTGTTGTTTCAAGCCCCCGGAGAACCGCTATTGGATCAGGGTATCTATACCTTGCATAATTCTGGACTAGGGACGTTGGAATTATTCCTGGTGCCCTTGGGACCGAAAGCTGATGGGCTCTGTTACGAAGCGGTTTTCACTTAGGCGATTGCCGGAAAAGAAGATACCGGATTGCGCCGGATTTTGGTCTGACTTCAAGGCGCGGCAGCAGGCGCATAGCGAGCTATGCAATTGCTGGTGCAACGCCGAAGTCGGATCAAAAGACCAGTAAGCGGGTATTTTCTTTGACAGAAATCGCCTTAGTTTGCGAACCTGAATCTTGGGAGGATATTAGTATGAGCACCAGAATCATTGATCGTGGTAGGGGCCCTGAAATTGAGGGAACTCGTATCACGGTTTACGACGTCATTGATTATTGGAAGGAAGGTTGGCGGTATGAGCAAATTGCCGGCCTCTTCCGGCTCCCCCCGAACGACATTCAAGCGGCCATTCAATACATAGAGGAACATCACGACGACGTGATGAATGAATACCGAAATTTACTCAAGCATACTCAGGATTTTCGATATTCCTCTGAGGTTGAGGAAAAATTAAGCCGCAATCGCCGAAAGCTTCAAACGAAATTAGCTGAAATTCGATCTCGCCGTCTAAATGAGGTCAATAATGCCAGCGATCATGGCTGATCACGACATTGAGGGGCACTTACAGGTATTGCTAAGGATTCTTGACTCAGGAGACTGGCGCGAGTTATGGAATGAAATTGCCGTCTCGGTCGAATCGTTTGAAACCCTGGCAATGCCTTACACTGCACGTGACGCGGAGCTTTGGCAACTATGCCAAGATCGGCAAATCGTACTGATTACCGGCAATCGAAATAAAGCAGGGCCGGATTCCTTGGAAGCAACAATCCAGCAACAGAATACCCCTCACAGCATCCCTGTGTTGACTGTTGCCGAACCCAGCCGCATTCTTGCCAATCGAGACTATGCACACCGTGTCGCCGAGCGGTTAATGGAATATCTCATTGATTTGGATAACCTTCGTGGTGTCGGCAGGCTTTATTTGCCTTAGCGCATAACTTGGCTTGCGTGTTGATCGCAACCGGGTTTCCATTCCATAAAACAGTAAACCCCTTTATCTTCCAACTTATAAAAGCCTAGTCGCTGATACCAGCGGAGCGCCGGGTTGAAGTGCTCCACATGAATCCGCACCGCTTTACCCGCCGCCTCCGAACGGTCGAGTACATCGCGCAACAAACGGGTACCCAAGCCACGGTTGCGATAAGCGGGGATTAGCGCGATGTCGATTAAGCGAAATTCATCATCCCATTCATCCAGATACAGTCGACCCACCGGCTCGTCGCCGACCAAAATCAAATCGAAGTGCGCCTTGGGGTAATGTTGCTGATAATGGTCATGCTGAGCACGGAACTGCATCGCCAGAAATTCAGCAATCTGCTGCTCGGTCCAACCCGTAGCGGCCATTTCGTCTTGACGGGTACTGGCATAGAGGGCTTCCAGAAAAGGCAGATCGTGGTCTTGGATAGGGCGAAACCCGATGGTCGAAACAAGCATTATGTTGACTGATGGTTAAGCGTCTGGAATAAGGTTCGCCACTGCTCGGCAATGGTCGGCCACTGGAAAGCAACCTGCGTGACATACTGATACCCCGCATCCGCCAACTGCGTGCGTTGTTCAGTATTTTGATAAAGTAATTCCAGCGCCTCGGCCACGCCTTGGGCCGATACCTCTGCCATTTCCAGCGGCGAAAACGCTGGCATGCCACGGCTGACCGGCTCGACCAAAACGGCGCGATCTTCCCATAATTCCACGCAAGCGCTATGACGCGGTACGATTTGCGCGGCACCTGTAGCGGCATGTTCGAAGCTGACCAGCCCCCAACCTTCGCCCATCGCCGTATTCAGCCCGACTTCACAGGCGTTGTAAAGCCGATTCAGGTCGGTGTCCTCCGCGCTGCTTAGGTCGGTGTCTTCCGGGCTAAGAATCAACCGTGCGCGGATGTCGCACTGTTCAGCTTGGTCTAGGATTTGTCGCCGTTCCCGGTCGTCCATGATGGCGTGATGCAAGCACAGGCGAACGGTATTCGGTTTGTTGCGGGCGAAGCGGGCAAAGCCTGCAATGGTCAAATCGATGCGTTTACGCGGTTGGGGTCGATTGGCATTTAATACGACAAATGATGGTTCGGCATCCGCGAGCGTCGGGAACACCTGCCGTTTCAACACCGCTCGCGCATCGCCGTGCTGTTCTAAGGGATAAAAAACTTGGGTATCGACACCGTGCGGGATTATCGCTACTTTCCGCAGCGGTTGTTGCGGTTGTTCAGTCAAGGTCATCCTAGCGGTGTCGATCTCGCGCTGGGCAAAGTGATTATAGGCCACCCATTGATCAATGAAACTAAGGGGTTTAAACCAAGAGGGATCAACGATGCGACCATCTAACGGTACATAAGCCATGATATGTGGGCGTGGTTGACAGGACGACAACGCTGCATAGTTATGTAGCATCCACAAATCATTCAGCAGTAACACGAACACCGGTTGCTGTTGTTCAACTAACGCCCGCGCCTGATACGCACCGTAAACATCACCGCCGTGTAGATTACAAGGATAAATGGTCAGTCCCTGCTCACGGATGATCGGTCCTTTGTAACCGATACCGACATAGTGAATGTCGTACCATTGCCGCAGGATGTAGACAATGGATTGCATGACCCGAGTCAGCCCGGTAGCCGAACGATAATGAGTCACCGCGACGATGCTGGAGGGTTGCACGTGAATGACTGGAATAAGCTAGGATGCAGTGCGCCGCTTATCACATCCTAGCTGAATTGGCGATGCGGTCTTTCAATTTCCCACTGCAATCGGCGCGTAAGTGACTTTGCCATCCACATCAACCGGCATCAATTGGAAAGGTGAGAGCGCAGGATGGTAGAAATCCAAGGACTCGAACCCGGGCTTGTCGGTATCCAGGGTTGTTGCAGCCAAATTATAACTAACCGTGGCGAACACATTCGAGCCGATCTGTTCCACTAACTGTTCGGCCCTTTGGAGAATCACGCCAGATCCGACTTGGCGTAAAAACTGATAAAGTGCGCCCTGCGGCATGTATGCGGTCAACAGATTGACGAACGCGAAGCATAACAAGAACCCGGTTTTGCCAAGATAAGGAACGACTTCAGCGGGTGGTTGATTGGTATCGTTTGAGAGCACATTAACCAAAGGTTGGCCAGTGGGATTAGATAAATCCAAAATGCAATACCAGAACGAGTTGTACACGTCTTTAGTTTTCGAAGGATAAATTTTCTGATCGCCTACAACCAGCATAGGAACTCCGCCCCAGCTGCCTTGCAGGGTGACGGGGATATTTTTGCTGTTCGACATAGCTACTCTCCTAATATTTTTTAAGATGAAATGCTGCTGAGATGCTCATGGCAACGCGGAAATTTCGAGCGAACAATCACTAGGTCCTTAAAATACGACGGTGAATTGAACGGCCCGCGGAGTCACTAATCGGCGTCAATTAATCACCAAAGTCAGTGTTAGCTGCGCGAAGGGTACAGCCCGACCAGCGCGATAATGAAGTTCATTACCAAAAATGGCTGTAAATTGTTGTGCGCTTGACTGCCACCGGTATTGGGAAGCGCCTGATCAGCCATCGGTACCAGGTTCGAACTGGTATTTGTCTGATAGAGATTTCCGTCACGGGGTTCGCTCAGCGTGTGGCCAACCGGTGTGCCGGAGTCCGCTCTGCGATCAGCGGCACGCAAGGTGTGGTCATGGTTCGGCATCTGGGCTTCAGTCAGCGTCACCATCTCAACGCCGCCGCGCTGGCCCAATCGCCGGTCGGTCAGGCCGGGGCCACGACCGGGTTGCATGGGCGCACGACCTTGAAGATCCGGCAACGCCGTGGTCGAACGACCGTCGCCACCATAGGTGGTGCCAATCAGCGAAAACAGCGCGGTGTTCTGGGAAACCGGCAAAAGTTGGCCGTCACAGAAAGCCCAGCCGCGCGGCGCGAAGTTCCCGGCGAAAATCCGGATCTCGGCAACAAATGGTTCGGACATGACTCGACTCCTTTAGTGCCTGGACGGATAAATGCCGACAAGGGCGATGATGAAATGGACACACAAAAACGGCATCAAATTGGTATGGCTGCGGCTGCCACCGGTATTGGTGATTGATGTCGAGGCCATGTTGCTGTCCGGCGGTATGTCAGACCGGTAGATACGATCCGTGATGGTCTCCGATAGGACTTCACCCTGAGGATTCGGCCCGGTAGCCGGGTCGCTAGAAGCCTGCATCGGGTGCGTATGGGAAGGAAGCTGGTTCACGGTTAGGGTCACCTTCTCGGCACCGCCCTTGCTGCCCAGGCGGCGTTCAGATAGCCCTGGGCCGTGCCCGGCGTGGATCGGAATCCGGCCGCGCGTATCCGGCAGGCCGAAGGTCGTGCGTCCGTCGCCACCATAGATCGTTCCCAGCAGTGAAAACAAGGCATCGTTTTGCGACACTGCCAACAATTGCCCGTCGCAAAACGCCCAACCGCGCGGGGCGAAGTTGCCCGCGAACATGCGAATTTCTCCTACAAACGGTTCTGACATCTGGATTCTCCTAGTTGCGGGACGGGAACAGGCCCTGTAACGCAATGCAGAAATTCACGGCGATATAGGGCTGCATGTTCTCGTGGGCCTGTCCGCCCCCGACGTTTGTTACCGTTCCGGCATGCATCGCCCCCAGATTTTGTGGTGCGCGATAGGCTTCTGGTGTGACGCTTCGGGCCAGTACGTGTCCAGCGGGGCTCGATTCGTTGGCATCAGTGGTCGATGCTTGCAGCACATGATCGTGATTGGGCATCTCGTTGACGGCGAGCGTATGGGTCTCCTCACCGCTCTTCTGGCCGAGGCGATGGTCAGCCCCGCCGTTACTTCGGCCTACATGGATCGGAACGCGCCCGCGGAGATCAGGCAGCGCAAAGCTGGTTCGGCCATCGCCACCGTAGGTGGTACCGAGCAAGGAATAGAGCGACTGGTTCTGGTTGATCGGCAGAATCTGCCCATCGCAGAAGGCCCAGCCTCTGGGTGCGAAGTTGAAGCCGACCATGCGAACTTCGGCCAGGAAGGGTTCGGACATCAGCGTCTCCTGCTTGTTATCGTTCGTCTATCAAGGGGTCGGGCATGTGCCCGGGGCAATCAAGGTGAGCGGATCGACATTCACGGGGGTACCCGTATTGTTGCTGGTGATGTGGGCCGCTGCGCTCGCGCAGGCCGCTCCTCCACAATCGGTTGCGCTGCTCTCAAGCTGTGCAGGTCCGGTGGTGAGGTCCCAGATGAAGTAGGCGTTGTCACCAGTCCCCGGCGTGGCGTCATTGCCGCGGATGTTCAGGCAGAGCGTGGTGGCTCTTGTTGCTTCCAAGTAGAATGCATCGCGATTCTGACTGACCAGTGTGTTGTTAGTCGCCGTGAGATTGAGGAAGCCCACATCCCCGGGATCTTGGCCAGTGATGATGTCGATGACTTCTTGGTTGATGCTTGTCGCCGCTGTGTTCCCCAGGATAGCGAGCGTCGCTACGCCATCGCCGCGAGTATCCACACCCACAGCACCACCTGAATTCGAGAACGTGTTGTTGGCGATCGTGCCAACGAGCGAGGAACTTGAGGTGCTGGTCGACGTGAGTCCGAGATTGATCGCCTCGTCTCCGCCAGTTGGGTTGAAGCCACTGAAATCGGTGTCGCTCACGGAGAACGTCAGATTGGCGTTGGTCGCGGCGGATAGATTGAGCGCACGCGCTCCCGTGGTGAAGCTGCTCGTG
>JAZBPA010000170.1:0-32181 GCA_036351435.1 Candidatus Competibacteraceae bacterium | reverse complement strand
CGCATCAGCCAGATAATGAAACCGCGCCACGTGATCGTTGACCCGCCGTTCAGCATATTCTGTCGCAGTGCCATTATTGATGATGAACGGCCAATCCGAACTCTGCGCTAACAGCAACTCACGTACGCACTGATTAAGCGCTCTGCGGTTAAGCTCCGACACCTCACCCCGGCCCTGGTTGTTCGCTAACGCTTCCATGCGCATGCTACAAACATGCAATTTTGGATAAATCCAATCGGTTTTGCCGTTCAGCCAGGCTTCGAAATACCCTTTGTCACCCCAGGTCGAAGTGCAGGGTGTTCCAGTCTGATGAAGCGGATGCCGGTCTAAATAGTCTCCGGGCACGGTCAAGGCTAGGCTAGCTTGGTTGTCCCCCGACTTGCGAATGACGAAATCTAACCACTGTGGACCCTCGAACCACCAATGGCCGAATAATTCCGCATCGAACGGAGCAATCACAAGCGGTGCGTCTTCCATAACCGAGCTGAGATATTCAATATCGGCAATCCGCTGGTTTAGGAAATCTTCTGCATGGAATTCAGCCCGTTTTCGCGCCGTCGCCGGACGATACAGTTCTTTTCTCGTGGTTGGCCCGGTAATCCGATGATATTTGATGCCGGTATCGACCCGTATTCCATCCGCGAGATATGGCCGGATGTAATCAAAGTCGAGATGATGTCCGATGTCGCGATAGAATTCCCGGTAATCGGGATGCCCCGGAAAACCCTCTTGCGCTGACCAAACTTGTTTGGTGCTACCTCGGTCGCGACCGAATGCCGCTACCCCGGAGGGAGTATAGAGTGGTGTGTACACGCCGTTGCAGGGTGTGATGCTGGCATGTTCAATACCGTGTGACTCTAGGAAAAAAAACCGGATGTTCTGTTTGGCCAGTATGGTATCCAGGCCAGGGTAATAACCACACTCCGGAAGCCATAGGCCATCTGGGCGGAACCCGAAAACACTTTCGAAATAATCCAAGCCGATGATGATTTGCGCATCTACTGCTTTCGGTTGACCGGCCAACAACGGCAATAAACCGTGTGTCGCAGATGTGGTTATCAAATAGATAACGCCCTGCTCATGAAAATACCGAAAAGCAGTGGCCAAACGACGCTGACAGCGGTTTACGAAAGTATCCAGCCCAGCCACGAAAAAGCGGTGATAAAACTCTGCCAGTTGATGAAAATGAGGTTCGGATTGGGTTCTGGCCAGCTCTCTCTCACTGAGTTCGATTGACTGATGAAGGTGCGCCTCGTAACGCTCCATCAATAACGGGTCTTCCAACATGGCCAGCAGGCTAGGTGAAATAGATAGTGTCAAGCGACAAGGGGTATGTTCACTCAGTAAGCGATCAAACACTTGAATCAGCGGAATATAGCTTTCGGTCATCGCTTCGAATAACCACCGTTCTTCCAAAAAACGGTCATATTCGGGATGACGAACATAAGGCAAGTGGGCGTGCAGGACGAAAGCGAGATACCCGTTAGGCATGGAGAAGTCCCTGAAAACGCTGCAATACCATTTCAAAGCAAATGTTGTGTGGTGCAACCATAGTGAAAACGGGAGCCAGGCGAATCATCACTGAGTTGAGCCAGACCCATGTTCGATCAGATGAGAGCCGGAGTAATCAGCAAATCGACCGCTAACACCAGTGCCCCCCACGGCGAAAAGACCATTCAATAGAGAACCATCAACGGGCTGATCTCGGTCGAAAAAAGTGGGAGCGGAGCGCGCTACTGCCTGAAACCCCCCCTGTTGGTTGCGCAAACCAACTTCGGCAAGATAATTACGGGCCTGATGATCAACCCCGAAATAGTAATTTCCAATCCACTGCTGGATTTCCCGGTCGAAAAATCGATGTGCATTGCCGCCATCAAAATCCACTTCAGTGACATCATAAACCCTTAAAACCCGCTCAGCCTGATGAAATGCCGCGTTTAATTCCAGCGCAGCCACTGATTGCTGTTGAATGTGCCAGTAAGCATGGCCAAGATGGGGATGAACCATGTTGAGAACGACGAAATCCTGGGCGGGTTTTGCTAGGTCTCTTTGGCCGATTTCCCAAATAATTGTTCTTAGTCGTTCCTGGGAAAGCATTGGGTGGGTGTTGACCCCCTGAACTGTGGATTAGATGATAGAAGTGATGTTTCTCGCTTTCGGACGCGGGCGACTCGCACTATGGAGTTTAACTGATTATCCTATGGATGGGCCATGCAAACCATGAGGCGGGTCATGCAACTGTACGATATCAATTCTCAATGCCCCGACTAGAACCACCTCAATCACTTGTGCGTATAAGCGGCACCAGCGGCTCAATGGACTATGGGCATGAGTCAATCCGTTTTGAAATCGTTTTCACACGACGCAAAACCTTGCAAATTTCAGTTCACGCCGATGAACGGGTGGTAATCAGGGCACCGTTCGGCACCTCAGCCGACAAAATCGCGGAGTGGGTACGAAGAAAAGCTGGTTGGGTTCTCAAGCACCAGCGCAATTTTCGTCAGTCGCCGCCACCTACCCCACCACCGAGGTATCTTAATGGCGAGATGCACTGGTACTTGGGGCATCAGTACCGTTTGCGAGTCGGTCCGGGTGCCCTGGATAGGGTGACGCTGAACCACCATGAATTGCTGGTGGAATGTGCGGCTGCAGCAACACCTGTAAATACCCAGCAATTACTGGAAGCTTGGTATCAGGAGCAAGCTTTAATGCAGTTCGCCCAGAGCTTGGAACGCTGTTTTCCCCCGTTCCGACAACTGGGTCTTAATCGCCCTCAAATTCGCATTCGGCGCATGAAAACTCGTTGGGGAAGTATGTCGGCTAAGAATCGTATGACACTGAATCTAGGGCTAATTCATTCGTCGCTGGACTGCCTTGATTATGTCGTTACTCATGAGCTCTGTCATTTGCTGCACAGAAATCATGGGCCTGCGTTTTATCGCTTGCTGGAACAGCTGATGTCGGATTGGCGAGTACGCAAGCAACGTTTGAAGAACACGCCAGTTTGATTTCCTTCCCGAGTGGCGAGCTTGCTGGGGATTGGTTCTTCCATTGAATTATCGTCGCTAACCAAGAAAACTCAACCGCTAACATGATTCACTTACAAGAAACTATCGAAGTTCCTCGCCCCCTCGCCGATGTATTCAACTACACCAGCAACTTCAGTAATGTCGCACAATGGGACCCCGGGATTACTGAATCAACCAAACTGAGCCCTGGTCACATCGGGGTGGGCACTCGATTCCGGGTAGTTGTTAAGTTCGGGTTAAGCAGTACACCGATGGATTATGTGATAACTGCTTATGAACCGCCTGACCGTGTGGTATTGAAAGGTGAGGGTGGATCGATCCGAGCTATCGATACAATCTGCTTTTCTGCAACTGACGAAGGCACCCGGATTGACTATTCAGCGAATATCACTTTCACGGGCTGGACTGGATTCACCGAGCCCTTTTTGCGTGGCTTACTGAACCGAGTCGGTAAAAATGCGGTAGAAGGCTTGCAAAAAGCTCTGACCGAACAACCACCACCGCCATCATATAGTTTGGTTAATAACGTGATGGATCGGCTGATTGTCCCCGGTATGCTTGGCTTTACCCGCCTTGGGTATGCTTGGCATAAACGCTCTTGGCAACCGCTGCCGGTCTCTTTGAATCAGCGCACAGCCGTTATTACCGGTGCCACCTCTGGCTTGGGGCGGGCGGCAGCTGAACGTTTAGCCGCATTGGGAGCACAACTGATTCTGGTCGGACGCGACCCGGAAAAAACGGCCCAAACCCAACAGGACATCATTGCGGCTACCGGTAACGAACACGTCTCGGTAGAAATAGCCGATCTGGGTCTAGTATGTGGAGTTGAGGGATTAGCGCAACGCCTGCTTGCTCGCGAACAAGGTATTCATATCCTGATTAACAATGCCGGCGTATTGCTGAACGAGCGCAAGGTCAGTGCTGAAGGTATTGAAACCACCCTGGCAACCAATCTGCTGGCGCCGTTCCTATTGACCAATCGGCTGATTCCGCTGTTACGACAATCGGCACCGGCCCGTATCATCAATGTGTCCTCGGGGGGCATGTACACTACCGGAATCCGGTTAGACGATTTGCAATACGAATCCGGTACTTACGACGGCAGCATGGCCTACGCGCGGACCAAGCGTGCCTTGGTCATGCTAACCGAGCTGTGGGCTAACCAACTGGAGTATACCGGTGTGGTGGTCCATGCGATGCACCCGGGGTGGGCCGATACGCCCGGGGTGTCGAACTCGCTACCCGGATTCTACAAACTCACCAAAACCTTCTTGCGGACCCCGGAACAAGGCGCGGACACCATCGTTTGGTTGGCTGCTGCTCCTGAAGTGGCTTCTGTTAGCGGGCGCTTCTGGCTTGATCGAGAGCCGCACATTACTAGTGTGATTCCCGGCACCGGAGGTTCTCGTAAGCAGGCCCATCAACTGCGGGATAAGCTTGAGCAATTGGTTGAGCAGACCTTAGCCGATACATCATCCACGTCTTAAGGGCATGCAATCAATGATGGGAGTTTGCAAACGGATCAAACTATGCTTCAATCATCAACAGCTGAAGCGGGGGTGCTCCTATCAACAGGGGCTGAGAAATACCCTTAGAACCTGATCTGGGTAATACCAGCGCAGGGAAGCTAGCGATTACGCTCCCGTTTCATCCTGCTCCACCATCACCGAATCGTGAGGATGAATCCCTAATGAGCGCAGTCTCCGACATCATCGTCCAGGCCACCACTGAACTCGGCACCCACGTTACCCGCCCTTATCCCAGTTCTAAGAAAATTCATGTGCAGGGAAGTCAGCCCGATATTCGGGTTCCAATGCGGGAAATCGAACAAACGCCTACACCGACCCAGTTCGGTAATGAAATCAATCCGCCGATCACCGTCTATGATACCTCCGGTCCCTATACCGATCCGAACGCTGCTATCGATTTATTGCAAGGCTTGCCGGAGGTGCGTACTCGTTGGATCGAATCCCGAGGTGACACCGAAGTTCTGCAAAATCTGAGCTCCAGTTACGGACAGCAGCGCGCCAAAGACCCTAAACTGGCATCCTTGCGCATGACCCCCAATAGACAGCCTCGTCGGGCCGTGAGTGGGGCCAATGTGACGCAAATGCACTATGCCCGGCGCGGCATCATTACCCCGGAAATGGAATACATCGCGCTGCGGGAAAATCAACGCTTAGAAGCCCAGAAAGATCAGTTACTACGACGTCAGCATCCCGGCATGAGTTTCGGGGCCGCTTTGCCGGAGCAGATCACCCCGGAGTTTGTGCGTGATGAGGTGGCGCGTGGTCGGGCCATCATTCCCGCCAATATTAATCACCCGGAACTGGAACCGATGATCATCGGGCGCAATTTCCTGGTTAAAATCAACGGCAACTTGGGCAATTCCGCCGTCACTTCCAGTATCGTCGAGGAAGTGGAAAAAATGGTCTGGGGCATCCGCTGGGGCTCTGACACCATCATGGACTTATCTACCGGTAAAAATATCCATGAAACCCGCGAATGGATCTTGCGTAATTCCCCAGTGCCCATCGGCACCGTGCCGATTTATCAGGCGTTGGAGAAAGTGGACGGCAAAGCGGAAGAACTGACCTGGGAAATGTTTCGCGATACCCTTGTCGAACAGGCCGAACAAGGGGTCGATTACTTCACGATCCACGCCGGAGTGCGTCTGCCGTATATTCCACTGACTGCTGATCGGGTCACCGGTATCGTCTCGCGTGGCGGTTCCATTCTGGCCAAGTGGTGTCTCGCCCATCATCAGGAGAACTTCCTCTATACCCATTTCGAGGAAATCTGCGAGATCATGAAGGCCTACGACGTATCGTTCTCGTTAGGCGACGGACTGCGTCCTGGTTCCCTGGCCGACGCCAGCGACGCTGCTCAGTATGCTGAACTGGAAACCCTCGGCGAGTTGACCAAAATCGCTTGGCAGCACGATGTACAAGTCATGATTGAAGGCCCCGGCCATGTGCCCATGCAGCTGATTAAGGAAAACATGGACAAGGAATTGCGGGATTGCTATGAAGCGCCATTCTACACCTTAGGGCCGTTGACCACCGATATTGCCCCCGGTTATGACCACATTACCTCAGCTATCGGAGCTGCACAAATTGGTTGGTACGGGACCGCGATGCTATGTTACGTCACCCCCAAGGAACACCTGGGCTTGCCTAACAAGGAGGATGTCCGGAACGGCATTATCGCCTATAAAATTGCCGCTCACGCAGCTGATTTAGCTAAGGGGCATCCCGGTGCGCAAATTCGTGATAACGCCATCAGCAAAGCCCGCTTTGAGTTTCGCTGGGAAGATCAGTTCAATTTGGGACTGGACCCCGAACGTGCGCGCGAGTATCACGACGAAACGCTGCCCAAGGAATCGTCCAAAATAGCGCATTTCTGCTCTATGTGCGGGCCACACTTCTGTTCCATGAAAATAACCCAGGATGTGCGTGACTACGCCCGCTCCAAAGGCATCAATGACGCTACTGCTGCCCTAGAAAAGGGTTTGCAAGATAAAGCTGAAGAATTTAAGCAGAGCGGCGCTGAAGTTTACCGCAAAGCTTAGCGTAACATCGTATCGCTCCGTCACTCTTTGCTATTATGCAGAGGGTGACGGACGGTTAATCAAGCAAGCTCTATTAGTCGTTGCCATGAATATGGTCCCACAGCGGATCGGCATACTCCCACCAGACTCCATATTCGACCATACGGGTTTCTATCACCTGCAAATCCACTGCGGGTGGGGCCGTAATGGTTAATACATTGGCATTCGCATTACCATGTTGGCAGCCAAGCTCTGCGATAAAGGCCAAAATGGCTTTACCGAGTTCTGAATCAAGATTGAATCTGTTCAGCAATACTCGGACGGTTCGATTCCCTGATTTCTCGACCACTTCCACAAAACGTAGCTGTCCGTCGTCACCGCGCGCCACTCTGACTAGGTCGTTGCAGGAAACCTCGTAGGCAAAAGCAGGTGTGCCATCAAGCCGATATAGATCTTCGCCTGTCTGGGTGGCTGATAACAGTTCTTTGCGCCCTTCGTTATCAAGAAATTCGATCTGTTCTTGTTGCATTGCGTTCTCTGCCATTGTAGGGCAACCCTTATGAATCGGTTCGGTGTTAGGGATAAGTTGCACGACAAATCAAAGGGATAGTGCTGAACACTGTGATCAGCATAAAGTGGTTCAGCACTATCTGTTCCGCCCGTATTACTCGTTCCGCCGAGTCCACCCACAGCATTCGGGTTTTATCTGAAATCGCTGGATTGAGCCGTTGAGACTGAGCCCAGCGCTGCTTCACTTGCTTTGATTACTAATGCTAACATGCCACAAGAATAGAGAATAAATAATCCGCGCAGGCTCTCGCAACGTGCTGTTCAGTGGCATCCGCAGGATGGCGCGACCGTCCCTCGCCATTCTGGTTTGAGAATGAACGAGTATTTATCTGGGTCGAACACTATTTACAGTCTACTGCTCATGTCGCAATATGCGCTGTTGACGGTACCGCCCGAGTAGCTGGTCAATCTCAATTCAAAGCGAATGTTTTTATTACCGTTTCACGCGTCGATATAATGGCGTATCGAGCAGTCACGCTAAGCTTTTCCCACGCGGAGAGTGCGACTATGCTCAATTTTGATAACATTTCCACCAATAGCAAATTATCAAGATTAACGGATAAATCTTGACCGCACGATGCGTCAGGGGGCACCCATGGGAGCGAGTATCACACTTAAGGTTATCGACGGCGGTCTCGCCGGCCAACAATTTCAGTTTAATGAAAACACTGCATGCACAATCGGCCGGGCTAAGGACTGTGATATTCAGATACCTTCGGATGAGCAGGAGCAGTTTATTTCCCGTTACCATTGTGCACTGGATATCAATCCGCCCATGGCAAGCTTGCAAGACTTGCAAAGCAAGAACGGCACCTTCGTCAATAATCGGAAAATCGGCCCGGAACCTTTAAAGCTCAGGAATGGCGATAAAATCAAACTGGGCAGAACGGTTTTTCAAGTGGAAATTCGTAACACTGCTGAAGAAGCACCAGCAACAAAAATATTTAAAGCCCCTGACGAAGCCGCTACCCAATTTTTCCCGTCCAGCACTGCAGCGGATGCGTTACATGCACGCAGCCAACGGCGAACCGTACGCCCGGTTCACCAAGCTATCGGCGCAGAAATGTCTCACCCTTCCAGTTTCACCGTTAAACATTTCGGTTTTCGCCGCAAGCCTTTTCAAGGCAGTGGACTGGACTTTCTACGTTCCTACCCGGATTACGAAAGCGCTTATGCCAGTTTGTTAGATGGTATTCGCTCAGCCAAGGGCTTGATATTGTTGTTGGGCGAACCCGGGACGGGGAAAAGCCTGTTATTGGGCAATATCGTGCACGACCCCACCGTCGGTTTGAACTCCGTATTGTGCCAAGCGCCTGAAAATTATGATCAGCTATTGACCGCGATTTGTGACAACCTGCAATTGGCTGTTGGCGGATCAGAACGCGCGCACAAGATGAGAGCGCTAATGGAGTATATGAATATCTCCAATCGGGAAAGCATTGTACTGATTATTGACGACGCCGATAAAATGGACAACGGCACCAAACGCAGTACCATCAGTCTATCCCGTCTCGGTTTAGTCGGCAGTGTGGTTTTGGCGGGTACCCCAAGCTTGAAAAGGCAGCTTTCCCAGATATCCAGCAATACTCAAGACGCCGATTCGAAAATCGAGAATAGCATTTTGAGCAATGCGACTTATATTGAGCTAAATGCTCTCAATAGCGCACAAACAGCTGCATTCGTCCAGCAACAACTGCATGTGGCCGGTGGCCGCAATGACAACTTATTTCCGCCCTCGGTGATTGAACGCATCGCCACTATCAGTCGGGGTATCCCCAGTGCGATTAACGCGTTGTGTGATCGAGCCTTGCTGTTGACCGAAACGGCCGGTCAGACTAATGTTTTGCCGGAAACGGTGAATACCGCGGCTAGTCAGTTGGCGTTAATTGATCAGAATGGGCATGCCGAAGGGCAAGTTTCCGCACCGACGTTTACTTTATGGGCCAGCAATAATACTACCGCTACTGCGACCAAAGAATCTCCTGCATTACAGACTGCTCGTAGTGAAACGCAGTCCTTGGAAAAACCCAAACCCACGAAAAGTCGGTGGTTATTCATGGTATTGTTTCTCATCGTGGTGTTACTAGGTGGCGCCGGAGGTTTTTTGCTGTGGCGTCAGCAAACCGCCTCGACTCCTCAGCGTCTTGATATTGATAGCCGCACCTCTACTGCAACTTCCTCCACAACACCTGAGCCCGCTCGATCCAATACTAAAGCAGAATAGGCGCACGACGCATGGAACGATGTGAGTTGCTTACCTCAGATGATTAAGCGTATGTCTGCATCAACGGAGAAAAGCAGCACGTGGTAACTACGTCGACAGCGCCGCTAATCGACACCGATTTTGATGCTTGGCTGACTCGCTTGCCGCTGAAATTGGGAGTGACTCAGCAAGATACATTGCGACGGGCGTATACGTTAAGCACTGCGCGTGGGCACAGCGCTGCGAACTTGTTGGTCGATTTGGGTATGGACCACGAAGTGTTGGCTGGCGCCCTGTTGCATCAGACTGTAGAACAGGGTCGACTGACCTTGGAACGATTAACCAAAGACTTCGGTCCGGCCATCGCCAAATTGGTGGAAAGCACCACCCGGTTGGACATTATCGGGAATTTTCACCAGCAAGGACCGTCAGCTCAAGCGCAGCAATTGGAGAATCTGCGCAAAATGCTGCTAGCGATGGCTCAGGACGTGCGGGCAGTCATTATGAAACTGGCTATCCGCTTAGCCCGTATGCGTACTGTTGATGCTCAACCCGAGCCGGAACGGCAGCGCTTGGCTCAAGAAACTTTAGATATTTTCACCCCGTTAGCCAACCGCCTGGGAATGGGGCGGTTTAAATGGGAGCTGGAAGACTTAGCGTTGCGTCATTTGGAACCCGCGACTTATAAAAAGCTGGCGCGCGCTTTGGACGAGCGCCGCACCGATCGGGAACATTATATTATTAAGGTGGTGGACCAGCTGAAATTGGATTTGCAACAAGCCGGCATCCCTGCCCACGTGTCGGGTCGGGCTAAGCATATTTACGGCATCTGGCGCAAGATGCGGCGTAAGCAATTGCCTTTCGAGCAAATTTTCGATATCCACGCGGTAAGGGTCATGGTCGATACCGTCAACGCATGCTATGCGGCGTTAGGTGTCGTCCATGCGCAATGGAATCACATTCCGGCAGAATTCGATGATTATATTGCCCATCCTAAGGATAACGGCTATCAATCATTGCATACGGCGGTGATTGGGCCTAGCGGCAAGATTTTGGAAGTACAGATTCGGACCTGTCAGATGCACGACAGCGCCGAACTTGGCGTTGCTGCGCATTGGCGCTACAAAGAGGGCGGTGGCGACAAAACCGGCAATGTCTGGGAACGGCAACTGGCCTGGCTTAAACAACTGCTGGAATGGAAAGACGAACCCTCAGCCGACTTTCTGGACCGCTTCAAGACAGAGATTTTTGAGGGGCGGGTGTTTGCAGTTACTCCTAAAGGTACGATCATCGAAATGCAACAAGGAGCAACCCCGCTTGATTTTGCTTATCATATTCACACTGAGGTTGGTCATCGCTGTCGAGGCGCTAAGGTCAACGGGCGGATCGTGCCGTTGACCTATGAATTGCATAACGGCGAACAAGTAGAAATCCTCACCACCAAGCAAGGGGCACCCAGTCGTGATTGGCTTAGACCGCACTTGGGGTACTTAAAAACCAGTCGGGCGTTGGCCAAGGTACGCGTGTGGTTTCGTCATCAAGACCAGGAAAAAAACGTGCTGGCCGGGCGAGCTGCGTTGGAACGGGAATTTCGCCGACTGGACGTCAGTCCCAAACAGGTGGATTTGCAACAACTAGCGGAAGAACTCAATTGTAATAATCCGGACGAGTTATTTGCCGCTATTGGTTATGGCAGTCTTACACCCGGACAGATCTCCTCTAAACTGCATACTTTGGTGCTGCCTACCAGTCCGAACGCACCTGCTGCGGCACGAAAAACGCACGTTCCCAGTCACAGCGGACACATCAGGATTCGCGGGGTAGGCCAATTGCTCACTCAACCGGCCAGTTGCTGCAAACCGGCTCCATTCGAACCAATCGCCGGGTTTGTGACTCGCGGGCGCGGGGTGAGCATCCATCGGCAGGACTGCTCCAATCTGCTGGATCTGGTCCAGCAACACCCTGAGCGGATCATTGAGGTCAACTGGGATGACGGTCCAGAGACCACTTATCCCGTATCTATTCGCATCTCAGCCTATGATCGTTCTGGATTGCTGCGCGACATCACCGCGATCCTGGTTAATGAACAAATCAATGTGATGGCTTCCAATACTCGCACCAATCCGACTAACCGTATCGCCCGCATGTCCTTGTCGCTGGAAATCAATGATGTCATGCAACTGAGTCGCACCCTGGAAAAGATCGCACAATTACCCAATGTCATCGAAGTACGCCGCAAGAGCGGCTGACGATTGGATAAACGACACGAGATCACGCATGAAAAGATTCGGCATATGTTTCACACTGCCTGTAGGTGACCCGCTGCGTTCACCGCATCTGCTAGGAGACGACTGGGAAGCGCATCGCTGGTACGAAACCACCGAGGAACGTGACATGGCGCTTATGGAACTAAACCATGAGCATGTCTATTCGCGGCGTGGCGATGTGCCGAGTTATGTTCTGACCAAAGTTGAGCGAGGAGCAGACAGCAAGGAAAAAAGCTGATCAACCGTCAATCGAGCAGAATGCTCCTATCCCGTCCCCCAAATCAACCTGCAGCGTGCTGAATGCGCACCACCTCATCAAGAAACGATCTGAGTTGCCCAGTCACATCCAGCGCACCCAAGTGCGCGACCACTGCATAGGCTGGATTCTGATCAGTGCTGTCGATACGCGGTCCTTGGTAGTGCTGCCAAAAAACTGCTTTGGCGTCCGCAGAATGAACTGGAATGTCGCCGCTATGCAAAACTAGAATACCACCATAGCCATCCCGCCCGAAAGCACCGGCACCGCTCCGATCGGGGTGAAAATCAAATGTACAGGCTACAGTTTGCGCTTCCCAGGCTGACGGTTTCTGCTCGCTTAGGCCGAAATAATTCTCATGCCACGGATCCGGCATATACATCCAAAACCCATCGCGTTTAGTCCAAGCGACATCCTCAGAGGCCATTGCAGAACTTTGCTCGGTACTTGATTGGAGACGAACATGGTGTTTCTCATAAGTATCGTAATAGACCCGTGTTCTGAATAACTCATGACAGAGCTCAATGTTGACGACTTTTTTTAATATTTTAATGGTCATAGTGTTACCCCCGAAGCTTATACGACTGATTTATTCCATCACCATACTCAATTATATGATTTTTTTGCCGTATTACTCACCCCATTGACTATCGATTTGACCCCTATAGAGGCTCTCTTGAAACGCACCCTCCTATTCTGGCTACACAATCCAAAACTGTCTCGTCCTAAACAACTGGCTCTAGTCGGTATTACGGCGTTGCTGCTGACAGCATTCATTTACTGGATGTTTGTAGCATATCAAGCGCGCACATTACGCCAACAGGTCACACAGGTTCTACCGGGGGCGAGCCAATTTCAACAGTTACAATACTTTGATCGGTCTTGGCAACCGGTTGATTTGGGGAGCGATAATGAAGACTCACTCTATGCAGGCTACGATCAGACCGGTCAATTCGTTGGCTATGCCGTGCCCGGAGAAGGCCCCGGTTATCAGAACCCTATTCGATTATTGTATGGCTACCGACCTGAGCAACGACTCATCGTCGGTATGAAGGTTTTGGACAGCGGCGAAACCACAGGATGGGGGGAACAAGCGTTGCAGGATGAGGACTTTTTAGCCAACTTTAGGGCGTTGGCAGTCGACCCTAAGCTGGAAGTGGTTGAGAGCGGGGAAAAAGATCAACCCAACGAAGTCGACATCATGACCGGCGCGACCATCTCTAGCCAAGCCATTGTGCAGATACTGAACGCCACCAATCGGCGTTGGCTTAGGCGATTGCCGGCTAGCGGTAGCGAACCGCCGTTGGTAAATCCTTAACTTTGCTTTTCCAGGTGTTCGGCTAAGGCGCTATCCGCGCCTTGAGTGTGGCTGAGTAATAAACTTTTGAGGGAATTGGCCGTTTCAAGGGTCAATTGCACTTCACCGGCTCGATAACGTTGTTCCAACTCGCGAACTTTGCCAATCAGTCGATCATGTTCCTGTTGATGGGCGTCGTAATGAGGGTAAGCCTTCAGCCGCATCAATAGTTGTTCCGCCATAAAATGAGCGTCCGTATAAGACGTCAGGCGGTCCAAAATTTCATCCACCTCGGAACTGGGGCGTTGTGCCTCGATGGCTTGGCAAAGCGCCATGATTAGGCTGGTTTGCACTTGATGTTCTGCATCCAATGCGGCGCCATCATGATTAGTTGTGTCAACGCTCATCACTAGGTACTCCAGTTAATGGCCCTACGGACGGGCGTATTTCAACCTTAGGGGTCGGCACGATACCGAATTCCGCCAGTTTCGCCGCCACTTGCGTAATTAGTTCAGCGAATTGTTGCTGCAATGTATCCGAGAGAGTGACGGAAAGTTCCATAGAGTGGGGCACAACGCCGAGCAGCACCAACTGTTTCGGTGTGCGCCCGGCTATAGTCAGGGTAGCCAACACATCAGCAATGCCCAATTGATGGGGAGTCAGGTGTTGTTGTAAAAACGCCGGCACCGCATCTCCTTCAACTTGGATCAAGGTGCCCGGCGCTTCATCACTGCGGATGGCATCCACAACAACCACTTGCTCTCTATCCAACATCGCTTCCACCAGCTCCATGCCGGCAGTCCCTCCATCTAATAATTCCACTCCGGGAGGAAACTGGAAGCGACGTTGTAGTTCATTGATGATATGGACACCAATGCCTTCATCTTGCAACAGCAGGTTGCCGATACCTAACACCAGCGTATGCACAACTATTTCTCACCACTGTGCACTATAGCGCCTTAACCTTCACGATTTCCCGTCGTTCAGTGTCGGCCAAATGAATGGCGCAAGCGATGCAAGGATCAAAGGAGTGTACGGTACGGATAACTTCCAGGGGACGTTCTGGATCAGCGACGGGATTATCCAATAACGATGCTTCGTAGGGTCCGAGTTCATCGTTTTCGTTACGCGGTCCGGCGTTCCAAGTCGATGGTACCACAGCCTGGTAATTCTTGATTTTCCGGTCCTCAATGACCACCCAGTGCGACAAGGTGCCGCGCGGTGCCTCGTGAATGCCGACGCCACGAATTTCGCCCTTAGGAAATACCGGTCGATTAAAGGTATCGGTGTCGCCCGTAGCGATGTTGTCCATCAGCGCTTGCCATTGGCTCTCTAAATTCTCGTAGATCACTCCGCACCGCACCGCTCGGGCCGCATGCCGACCAATAGTGGAATGCAACGCCGAAATCGGGAAGGGCGAACCACCAATAGCGTTAATCCGGTCCGTCATCTGATTCAAGTAACGTAGCGCCGGTTCATAACCTGCCGCCACCATGGCTAAAACATTGCCCAACGGGCCGACTTGCATCCGCTGACCGTGGAAGGTCGGGGCTTTCACCCAGGAATACTTGCCGTCATCCTCAAAATCAGTGTATTGCGGCTCGGTTTCTCCATCCCAGGGGTGTAGCGGACCTTTACTCCGATACCAAGCGTGTTTATTACTCTCGGCGACTCCTTCTTGGAAATACTGATCATGGAAACCGGAAATGGGCTGGAATGTTCCCGGGTCACCGTTTTTAATGACGCCGCCGGGCATGGCGAATTTAGTGCCTCGGGTATCCATAGGCATTTCCGGCACCGACAGATAATCAGTCACCCCAGCACCATACTGCGCCCAGTCACCGTAGAATGCGCCAACAATGGCTACATCGACCAGATACGCATTGCGCACAAAATCACCTAGCTCACCGATCAATTTCTTGATGTGGTACAAGCGTTCTAGGGTCAAGGTGGATTGGCTATCGAAATTGATGGGGTTGGCTACACCACCAACGGCCAGATTTTGAATATGCGGCGTTTTACTGCCCAGAATAGCGACAATTTGATTGGCCTTACGCTGATACTCCAAAGCTTGCAGATAATGCGCTGCCGCGATGAGGTTGATCTCTGGCGGCAACTTCATCGCCGAGTGACCCCAATAGCCGTTGGCAAAAATCCCCAGTTGGCCGGATTCCACCAAGGCTAAGAGTCGTTTCTGTACTTGGCTAAGCACTTGCGGACTATTCAAATGCCAAGACGACACGCTGTTGGCAATCTGCGATGCCTTTTGCGGATCAGCTTTGAGCGCCGAGACGATATCCACCCAATCCAAGGCGGAAAGGTGATAAAAATGTACGATATTGTCGTGCACGCAGTGGGCACCGACAATCATATTGCGGATGTACTGGGCATTCAGCGGTATCTCTAAATCCAGCGCATTCTCCACCGCACGAACTGAAGCCATCGCGTGTACGGTGGTACAAACCCCGCAAATCCGTTGCGCAAACAACCATGCCTCACGCGGATCACGCCCCATAACAATCTGCTCAATGCCACGCCACATCTGCCCGGAAGACCAGGCATTGACGATTTTGCCGTTATCCACCTCGCAGTCGATCCGCAGGTGGCCTTCGATCCGGGTAACCGGATCGACAGTGATTCTGGTAGCCAAAATGGTTCTCCTCGCAATGAGCGGTCTAGGTGTGTCGTTCCACGCGGGACAGCACAGGTAGTTTTTTTACGAAAAATAGAAAGGCCATGATTTCCATGGATACCATCCCCACAGAGACCAGAATCTCGGTCAAGGATGGAAAATACGTATAACCATCCGGTGGAATGTATCCCACCAAAAAGGCGTTGAAACGATATAGCATACCTGCCAGCAACATACTCACGGCGGCAATGAACAATAATTGGGGGTCAGCGCGATATTTTTCGCTTGATAACAAGACCAAGGGGATAATGAATAACGCCATATCCAGAAGGAACATATTGCCCTGTAAATCACCCGCCAGCGCTGTGCCTAATTGTCCCCGTCCAATAATATCGGCGAACCGGATAATAATGTAAGCGGCCAACACCCAGCGAATAATGCCAGCAAGCTTGGTGAGCAAAGAGGTTTCCAGAGGCCGCCAGAATCCCAGCGAAGAAAGAGACGCTTCGAAAATGACAATGGAAAACCCGGTACTCAGTGCCGACAGCAGAAACAGCAGCGGCAGTAAATCGGTCTGCCAGAGGGGCGACAATTTAGTGCCCAAGGCAATCAGCATAGACCCCATTGATGATTGGTGCATAGTTGGCAATAGCACGCCCAGAGCAATGAAGATGAACAACACTTTGTTGATCACCCGCAACCCCGTCTTAGATTGCAACTTCTCAAATAGTGATGGTGAAAATTCGATCCACAGCACGGTGGTATAGAGCGCCACACAAAGGGCCAGCTCAAGCATGACCGAGTTCAAATTGGCATGCCAAGGCAGGAAAATCGTATAGGCTTGCCAATACCGTCCCAGATCGATAATGACTGCGATCCCACCTAGGCTGTAGCCGAATACGCTGGTTAGCAGGGCAGGTCTAACCAAGGAGTGGTATTCACCTTTGTTAACGATATAAACCACTAAGGCCAGCGCATAACCACCGCACGCAAAAGCAGTGCCGATCACTAGATCGAAGACGATCCAAAGGCCCATCGGGTAACCGTTATTCATATTGGTTACCGCGCCCAGCCCGAAGAAAAAGCGGCCCACCAGAATCACTAAGGCGATTCCAGCAAACACCGACAAAACCATAAATGGTTTGGTAATGATTTTGCCGCCGAGCGGTTCAGGTTTGCTCATGATTGTTCTCCTCTACTCATCCTCGGGTTTCTTGCGCTCGGGTTCTTCGTGAGCCCGCCCTGCGGTTTTCCGGGCAGCGTAAACTAAGCCCGCGAATAACAGCAGTGGTGCCGCCATCCCCTTGTATAAGGTGTGCTGAATGCCTTCCGAACGACTCGCAGCGGATTTTTCTGGTAAATCAGGTAGCCCCAGCTTGTCGAAAGGCACCCCGGCTAACATAAGCACTTGAGTACCACCGCCTTCTTCTTCGCCATACAAATGATTCTGGTACGTTTTAACCTCGGCGGAGTGCGAGAGAGAGGAGCCCACGGTCCTTATGGGATATTCATAGGTTTCGCCCGGTCTCATGGAGAGGCGTCGATTGGCCTCAGCCCTTACTTCTTCTAAAGTACCGAATAACGAGGCACCAGTCGGACAGCTTTCCACACACCCCGGCAGTTGCTCGTTTTTCAGGCGATGATCGCAAAACTGACACTTTTGTATCTGTCCCAGCGGATCGTCGAACTCATAGGCAGGAACGTTGTAAGGACAGGCAAACACGCAATAACGACAGCCGATGCAGACATCGGCATGATGGGTCACTACACCGGTCACCGGATTTTTGCGCATGGCGTTGACCGGGCAGACCGAGACGCAGCTAGCATCGACGCAATGCATGCAGTGCCGTTTGACGAAGGAAAAGCCGTCAGTTTCCCGATCTTTGACCTCGGCGGTACCGTTGGTGTAGACCTTGATGGCATTGAGGGTTTTGTCTGAGATATCCATGGGATTATCCCACAGTGGATTTTCCATATCGCTTTCCGGCGGCATGCCGTTGGCTTCTTTACAACCCGCCATGCACGCTTTACACCCAATACAGATAGTGGCGTCATAAAGCATGCCCACTGCGTCGGGGGATGCCACTTTATTCTCTCTCGCCTGAGCTGTGGTCGCGGTGCCTAATGCAGCGGTGCCACCAGCCAGCTTGATGAAATTTCTGCGATTAATGCTCATGCTTGGCTACTCCGTTTTGGCCTGATCGGCGTCATCCTGTGTCGCCTTGGCCGCATCTTTCTTTTTGGCCTTACCCAAGATATTCATCACCACGGCCCCAGCTCCGGCAGCGGCCCCTGCTACACCACCAGCCAGCGCAGCGGCGGCAGGTGAAATACCTGAAGTCACCGGCTGATCAATGCGTGGATAAGTAATTGGGGGAGTAACCGTTTTCAGTTCGGATAGTTCGTGCAGGGGTTTGGTGAACCCAACGCCTTTTTCGGTACACCCAAAGCAAGGATGGCCGGTGCCGACCGGCCAACTGCCGGAGCCCACATCGCCGAACAAGATCGACGGACAATTGGCATAGGTTTCAGGGCCTTTGCATCCGAGCATATACAAGCACCAGCCCTTGCGATGGCCTATATCACCGTACTCGGTGGCGAACCGACCGGCATCGAAGTGTGGCCGACGTTCGCAGTTCTCGTGGATCAAACGTCCGTAAGCAAACTTGGGTCGCAGTTGATCATCCAGTTCCGGTAGCGTCCCCAGGGTCACGAAATGCAGAATCGTGCTGAGAAAGTTATAGGGATTGGGCGGGCAACCCGGGATATTCACAATCGGCTTATCGTGAATGATATCAGTAACCGGCTTAGCTTCAGTGGGATCGGGGTCGCTGGCGGGAATGCCGCCCCAGGCGGCACAGGAACCGATGGCCACGATGGCCGCAGCACCTTCCGCAGACTCATGCAAATGTTCCAGGGCGGTTTTGTTAGCGATCTTGCAGTAAATACCGCCGTCTTTGGTGGGGATAGAACCGTCCACCACCAGCAAGTATTTACCTCTATTCTCCTCCATGGACTGGTGTCTAACTTCTTCCGCTAAATGACCCGCTGGGGTACTCAGCGCTTCGTGATAATCCAGGGAGATCAAATCCAGAATGAGCGTTTCCAGGCTGGGATGTTGCGACCTGAGCAATGATTCGGTGCAGCCGGTGCATTCCTGGGCAGATAACCAAATAACCGGAGTCCGTCTGGGATTGGTAATCGCTTGCGCGATTTGCGCGCCCATTCCTGCTGATAGGCCTAAACTAGCGGCTACTCCAGTACAGAATTTGAGAAAGGTTCTTCGCGACAGGACGTTGCCGCTAGTATCGACAACGCGCAACATTTCCGACTTCATTCGGATTCCTCCAGGAGGTGGTTATCACAACATGACCAGCGAGTCGTCAGAAAACCCGCCTAAAATTGCAGTATCGTCGGTGGCACGGAGAACTCTTGATTCTTATTTTTGTTTCGAAATCAGCAAGATGCTCGTTCCGTCAAGCCTGCGCTCAGTGCCATAAGGAAACTGGCATGATTGGATTATAAGAGACTGTTTTAAATAGCGATTGATCGGTGTCAATATTTTCCGACTATGGGTTTTGGCTCAGTCCCGCAGGCGAGTAACCCCCAATCCCGGCGCATCCGTGGTACGTAACCTCCCGTCCTCCAACACAAAGCCCCCCTTGGCAATATCCCGAGCCAAGTCAAAGCTACCGTCCAAATCAAGATAACGGGTTGCCGGGGAAGCTAAAGCAGCGTGTAACGCCGCGCTGATGCCGATGACGCTTTCGTCCATACAACCCCACATCAAGTCGATACCGGCAGTTTCGGCTAACGCGGCAATACGTAACGCGGGCGACACGCCGCCGCATTTCATCAATTTGATATTGAAAATTCCGCAGGCGCTCGGTGGCATGAGTAGGCCCAGCGCATCGTTTTCATTGAGCAGACATTCATCAGCGGCCAAACGTGCCCGCACCGACTCCGGCAGCGCCCGCATGGCGTTGAGTTGGCTGACTGGCATCGGTTGTTCGAGAAATTCAATAGCGAGATCTGCACTGCGCTCGACAAATTCCAGCACGTCGACAGCGCTGTAGCCCTGATTCGGGTCCACGCGAATGGTGATCGTTTTGCCGAACCGCTCTCGTAACCGATGCAGGCGTTCCAGGTCTTCTTCCAAAGAATGCCCCAATTTAATTTTGAGCGCCCGGAATCCCTTACCTATCCTTTCTTCCGCTTCCGCCAAGGTCTCCGGCACCGGTTTGATACCGATGGTGACTGATGTAGTAAGCTGCTCATGGGCCCGACCTAACATCTCAACTAACGGCAAGCTGAGGTATTGCGCCAACAGATCATGCAGCGCCATGTCCAACGCCGCTCGGGCAGCCGGTGTGTGCGGCAACCGATGCTGCAACGCTCGACACAAGGCCGGTAAGCGCCGTACATCCTGACCGACCAACCAGTCCAGCGCGGTTTCCTCTAAGGCTGCCTGACAGGCGGTTTCTGTTTCTCCGGTCACATAAGGTTCGGGCGAGGCCGTGCCCAGTCCTACCCGGCCCTGGTCGGTATGCAGTTCGACGAGCACGCAATCGATAGCGGAAATGGTACGAAAAGCAATGGTGTAAGGGCGCGCCAGCGGCAGATGCTCGACTGAGCTGACAATCCGGGTAATTTTCATGTCCGTTGCGCGGCGATAAAGTCTTGTACAACCGGCACCAGAGCCTCCACGCCGTCCTCCAGCGGACAGACAACCGGTATATTCAAGCGCTGCTGCAAATCGCGTTGTGCTTGCTGCAGGGCAATCGGGGTCATGCCCTTGCCTTGTAAAGTGACCGCCAAAGTACGGGCACCGTAACAACGAATCAGCTTGATCTCGTCTTCCACCGGCGGTATCCGGTGACCCTGGTCTTCGTAGCCTTCAAAAAACTCCCGTCCCGGCGCATGTTGCAAAATCACTCCCCGCGCCGCGCCCGATAACAAGAATTCCGCACCGCAGGGACCACTAGGATTACGCAATGACGACTGTCCTTCCAAGATGATAACGTCTGGCCGGATCTCTTGGTCACAGGTCACGATGGCATGTTCCAGTTCTCCGCTGACGTAATCGTTCACCACCGAGTCCAACACAAAGCCGTAGCGAAAACCCTGCATCCAGCCGGTTTGGCCGGTAAAGATCATCTCTGCCTTGATCCCTGCTACAGCTAACGCTTGGGTCAGCAAACGGGCCGTCGTGCGCTTGCCGATGGCGCAGTCCATACCCAACACGGCTAGTCGAGGTGCTTGAACCTGATGAATCGCGCCGGTCCAGAAATGCAGCTCATGCTTAGGCTTGGGTTTACGCAAATCAATTAGCGTTAAGCCCTGTTCAGCTGCAACTGCGGCAATTTCAGCATCGGCGCTGACGTAATCGTGTAAACCGTTGACGATGGACAGCCCGAGTTGCGCGGCTTCCAGCAATAAAATCCGTAGCTCAGGGGTGAATCGCCCGCCATGGGTTGCGATACCCACCACACAGAATTGGGGCGATTCGGGACCAATTGCCAATGCCTCAGTCAGCGAAGCGACCAACGGAATTCCTCGCCGCTGACCGTCCAATACGCTGCCAGCGTCCTGCCCAGCGCATAACGGGTCGACCACCGCCTGCACCTTGAAGCGTTCGCTACCACGTACTAAACCATGGGCCGCTTTACCGTTGGGGGTCTGAAAAAACCCGTTGGCGAGAACAATTGCAGGTGCCGGGATCATCGGTCAACTCCATCAGCAGGATGCTCCAACATGCCTTTATCGAGAACAAAGGCGATGATCGCTTCTAGTCCTTGGCCAGTTTTCAAATTGCTGAACACGAAAGGCCGTTCGCCGCGCATCCGCCGGGTATCCCGTTCCATCACTTCCAGAGAGGCGCCCACATAAGGCGCTAAATCAATCTTGTTGATCACCAACAAATCGGAACGGGTGATACCGGGGCCTCCTTTACGGGGAATCTTGTCGCCTGCAGCGACATCAATGACGTAAATCGTTAAATCCGCTAATTCCGGACTGAAGGTAGCGCTGAGGTTATCGCCACCACTTTCTACCAGCACCAGATCCAGGCCGGGAAAGCGGGCGCACAGCTGCTCCACCGCCGTGAGATTCATCGAAGCATCTTCCCGGATCGCGGTATGCGGGCATCCGCCGGTCTCCACGCCGATAATGCGTTCCACGGCCAAGGCGTTATGGCGCGCCAGAAACTGCGCGTCTTCTTGGGTATATATATCGTTAGTGACTACTGCGACGGCATAACGCTCGCGTAATGCTCTACACAGCGCCTCAACCAAAGCGGTTTTACCGGATCCTACTGGCCCACCGACACCAACCCGTAAAGTTTGTTTGGGATTCATGACTTTTATCTCGGTCAATTGACAGCACCGCAGCTTACTGAGAATTCGGCTGTTTTGCAGCACAGAGCAGATTATTCAGAAATTTTTTTACTCTGCACCTTGAAAACAGCGTAGCTGACCTTATTTATGCCAACGCAAGTGGAGCACTGATGTAGGTGTAATACATCGTGCTCGGCTAATCGATCAAGTCACCGACCGTTGACAGTTATGCATTGTCTTGAATATCTGAAAGAGGAGAAAACCTATCCATGAAGCTACAGCCTTTATATGACCGCGTGGTCGTCAGACGTAAAGAAGAAGAGCGCAAAACTGCAGGAGGCATTGTGATTCCTGATTCAGCGACTGAGAAACCGATTCGCGGAGAAGTCATTGCGATTGGTAGTGGCAAAGTGCTTGATAATGGCGACAACCGACCATTAGACGTCAAGGTTGGCGATGAAGTCCTGTTTGGGAAATATTCTGGGACCGAAGTGAAGGTCGACAACGAAGAATTGGTGGTGATGCGCGAAGACGACATCATGGCCATTATCGAAAAGTGAGCTGCGTGTTCACGACATTCTGGAAATTTAGATCTAAGAAACTTGGTGAGGCTTAACGACGATGGTAGCGAAAGCTGTTAAGTTTGATAGTGAAGCGCGCAGCCGTTTGTTACACGGTGTCAATGTCTTGGCCGATGCGGTCAAGGTTACGCTCGGCCCTCGGGGCCGTAATGTAGTGCTGGACAAAAGTTTTGGCGCACCCACGGTCACTAAGGACGGTGTTTCGGTTGCCAAAGAAATCGAACTGGAAGATAAGTTCGAGAATATGGGCGCTCAGATGGTCAAGCAGGTGGCCTCGAAAACCTCCGATGTGGCAGGTGACGGTACCACGACAGCAACCGTGCTGGCGCAGTCTATCCTCAAAGAAGGACTGAAAGCCGTAGCTGCCGGGATGAACCCAATGGATCTCAAACGGGGCATCGATAAGGCGGTTGCTACAGCAGTCAACGAACTCAAAGTCATTTCCAAGCCGGTTGCCGATAACAAGGCTGTCGCTCAAGTGGGTACGATATCGGCAAACTCAGATAACGCTATCGGCGACATCATCGCCAAAGCGATGGACAAAGTCGGTAAAGAAGGCGTGATTACCGTGGAAGAAGGCAAGGGACTGGAGAACGAATTGGATGTCGTGGAAGGCATGCAGTTCGAACGTGGCTATATCTCTCCTTATTTCATCAATAATCAGGAGACGATGAACTGCGAGTTGGAGGATCCGATGATCCTCATCTGTGACAAGAAGATTTCCAATATCCGCGAGTTGCTACCGGTCCTAGAAGGGGTTGCTAAAACCAGCAGACCACTGCTGATTATTGCCGAGGAAGTCGAGGGCGAGGCCTTGGCTACCTTAGTAGTTAACAACATGCGCGGTATACTCAAGGTAGCGGCAGTTAAAGCTCCAGGTTTCGGTGACCGGCGCAAAGCCATGTTACAAGATATTGCGCTATTAACCGGTGCCCAGGTGATCTCTGAAGAGGTCGGGCTCAACTTAGAAAAAGCCAGCTTAGAGGATCTGGGTACTGCTAAGCGGATCATCATCGGCAAGGAAGATACTACCGTGGTCGATGGCGCCGGCACCAAGCAGGATATTGAAGGCCGTATTGAGCAGATCCGCGCTGAGATTGACAAGACCACTTCTGATTATGATCGCGAGAAGCTGCAGGAACGTATGGCCAAGCTATCCGGTGGCGTGGCGGTCATCAAGGTCGGCGCAGTGACCGAAGTCGAGATGAAGGAGAAAAAGGCCCGTGTCGAAGACGCTTTGCACGCTACCCGTGCAGCCGTTGAGGAAGGCGTAGTACCTGGCGGTGGCGTCGCTTTGTTGCGGGTCTTAGGAAAAGTCAAAGCCTTGAAAGGCGATAATCACGATCAAGATGTCGGCATCAGCATCATCAGTCGCGCCATGGAAGAACCTTTGCGGCAAATCGTCGCCAATGCTGGTGGCGAACCTTCGGTGGTATTAAACAAAGTGATCGAAGGCCAAGGCAGCTTCGGCTTCAACGCCTCGACCGAGGAGTTCGGCGACTTAGTGGAGATGGGTATCCTTGATCCCACCAAGGTTGTGCGTACCGCACTGCAACATGCTTCTTCCGTATCCGGGCTAATGATTACCACCGAAGCCATGGTGGCAGAGGCGCCTAAGAAGGACAAGGGAGGTTCCGCAATGCCTCCCGGCGGTATGGATGATATGGATTTTTAAGCGATTTCCAACACATTGTCGGTCAAACAAAGCCCCGCACAAGCGGGGCTTTTTGGTTTCCATCGGACCATTTTGGTCCTCGGTCTGCCGAAAAGTGGTTCAAATTGAACCGATAGCAGACCAATCTCATCGCTTGTCCTGGTTGCCCCGCCTTTGGCTACGCGTCAGCCAGTCCACAGCTTTTTCAAAACCCTTTTCATTGAATGACATAAACGAAAATCTTGAGGCATACCAGGATTTGGCATGGTGTTTGCTTGGCTTGTAGCAAACGCGGCAGCCGCAATCTCTCGCTCACATTAGTTCTAGCAATATTGTTTTGGAGTCAGTTTTCATGTCTAGTTTATTACACGCCGGATTTTCATCGGCGAGCGCCATGCTACACGGTGTCACGAGCACTTACCGAGTGCTATTCAAAACCTTCAAGCGGCACGCTCCTGCGGTTGCGTAGCGATCTTGCCGCTCTTTGATGAACTCTATTACCCGCCGAGCAACTTCTTAGCCAGCGCGGCCAGCGTTTTCGGATCAGCGATGCCTGTAACGGATAGGCCGTTCGCTTGTTGAAACTTCTCGACCGCACCCTTGGTGATATTTCCGAAGCTGCCATCGGCCTTCAAGTTACTACCTGCCAATTTCAAAAGGTGTTGCAGCGCTTTCACTTTGTTGCCGCTGGTCGGCTTTTGCAAGGTGGGGCCTTGTCCTAAGGCTGCAACCAACGCCGCTTTGGTCTTGGCATTGACGCCGTTTTCCACCGAGAGTCCCGCTTTCTTCTGAAATGTCTTGACAGCCTGGGTTGTAATTTGACCCATGATCCCGTCTATCTTTAGATTCTCGCCAAGCAACACCAACACGCTTTGTAACGCGATGACTGGTTTGCCTTTATCAAACGTCTGGGTACTGTCATCCGGGCGTGGAGCAGGAGGGGGGGAAACCGCCGGAGATGCAGCAGGATTGGTACTGCCCGTCATGTAACCTGAGCCATCTAGACCCAACACCAGCTTGTAATTAAATACCGGACAGGCTTTGTTGGCTACTTCCCGGTGGCCGCGAAACCGCAACTTTTTATCGGGATAAGCGGCATCAATGCTTTTGCACAGGGCGATCAGTGATTGAAACTGCTGTGAGGTGAACAGGCCTTCCTTCAGGCCATGCAAACAAATCGCAATTGTGCCGCTGTTGTGCTGATATTGTGCCGCCGGGATTTTCCCGACCGGCCTGCCCGCTTGAATATGGCCTTGTTTGGTAATGAAGTAATGATATCCGACATCATTCCAACCATTACCATTGACATGCCAGCGACGCATCACCGACACATCATCGTCGCGCGCCCTATCCGAAGCTGAACAATGCACGAAAACAGTATGTACATTGCGTCCGGGTGGTTGAAAGGTGATTGTCGAGCCATGGCTCCAGGTGGGGGGTGTGACTGCCATCGAGTATCCTCCGAACAAAAATTATTGGCGAGTTTCACTAGCACATTTTTACAACGACATGTGCTTAGAGTAAATGCTATTTGCAACCTCCTTGCCACAATCTTAAAAACGCACTACCTGCAAATAAATCTCATTACCTCTCGTCACAGAAGGGCAACACTAATGCCATAAATCCGTCATCTGCAACCCCAAGACTATGGGTTCGCTCCCCATATTTTTGAGACTGATGAGGCTGTTACCCTATGAATGATGATCATAACGAGCCGACTAGCAACACATCCGGCAACCGCCCTTTTGAAGATGTATTGCAGGTCAATTTATCCCGTCGACAAATTATGCAAGGTGGACTAGGCGTCGCCGTAACCTCACTATTTGGTTTGTCACTAACCAGCTGTGGCGGTGACGGTGATAATGACTTCGTGAACCTAGAATCGACCCCTTCGAATTCTCTATTAGGTTTCGAATCGATACCGACCAACGCCGAAGATATCCATGTCGTGCCGCCCGGTTACACGGCGAAGGCTTTTTTCCGCTGGGGTGATCCGGTCTCGGACGGCCCGGCATTCAACATGGACGCCTCCAACCCCGCCGCCGACCAGATGGTCCAAAGTGGCATGCATCACGACGGTATGCATTATTTTTCATTACCGATCGGCTCCGACAGCTCCGACAGCGGACTGTTGGTCATGAATCATGAATATATCGATCCTAACCTAGCCACCACGACTGGCGGATACTCGGCTGATCCCGACGGTTACATCAAGGATAAAGCCGACAAAGAAATGGCCGCTCATGGCGTTTCCATTATTGAAGTGCGCAAGGCCAATGGTGAGATGACCATCGTGCGGCCTTCACAATTCGGTCGCCGGGTCACCATGCATACCCCGATGACCATTTCCGGCCCGGCAGCCGGCTCAAGCTGGATGATCACTAACGATGACCCCAGCGGGCGTGAAGTGATCGGCACCATGAACAACTGTGCCCATGGTTATACGCCTTGGGGGACTTATTTAGCCTGTGAAGAAAACTTCCACGGTTATTTCTTCACCGACGAAGAAGGCAATCAGATCGACACGACCGATAATGAATTCGGCCGTTATGGCGTTGGCGGTGACAGCCGCTACGGTTGGGAAGTGCATCACCCGCGCTTCAATGCCGACATCACACCGAACGAGCCCAACCGCTTCGGCTGGATTGTGGAAATTGATCCCTACGATCCTAATCATAAGCCGGTCAAACGGACTGCGATGGGGCGTTTCCGTCACGAAGGCGCGGCGATGACCACCACCGATGATAATCGCGTGGTGATCTATTCCGGCGACGATGCGGTATTCGAATACGTTTACAAGTACGTCAGCAATCGTCCTTACGACACCACCAACCGTGCTGCCAATATGATGGCTGATGGCGGTATTCTGGACGACGGCATCCTGTATGTGGCCAAGTACAATGACGACGGCACCGGCGAATGGATACCGCTAGTCCACGGCACACCCGGACTGACGGGATCCGATGGGTTTGAGGATCAAGCCGAACTGTTGGTAAAAACACGCCTGGCGGCGGATTCGGTTGGCGCGACACCGATGGACCGGCCGGAATGGATTGCCGTACATCCGCAAACCAGAGAAGTGTATGTGACGCTCACCAATAACTCGGCTCGCGAGCAGACCGACGCCGCCAATCCGCGTCCTGAAAATCGCATGGGCCATATCATTCGTTGGCGCGAAACCGGCAATGACCCGGCTGCGACCACCTTCCAGTGGGACATCTACGTGTTGGCCGGCGATCCGAACAACGCTAATCCGGATTTTCGAGGCAATATCAACGGCGATATCTTCGCCAATCCAGACGGTATTTGGATCGATCAAGACGGTCGGCTGTGGATTCAGACCGACATCGGCGGCAGCAGCCAGTTGCGGGGCGATTTCGAGCCCTTCGGCAACAATCAGATGCTAGCCTCGGACCCGTCAACCGGCGAAGTGCGCCGTTTCTTTACCGGCCCACGCGGTCAGGAAATCACCGGCGTGATCACCACACCGGATGGCAGGACCATGTTTATCAATGTGCAGCATCCCGGCGACATCTCCGGTGGACTGAGGGATGAACTGGGCACCAGCGATACGGTTCCCGGCGTACCGCCGCTGACCTCCAGCAATTGGCCGGACTTTGATCCGCTCGGACGGCCGCGTTCTGCAACCGTGATCATCACCAAAGATGACGGTGGCGTAATCGGCACCTGATCGGTATACCTGCCTCTATGCCTCCCCCGATTCGGGGGAGGCATCCATCGACAGTTAAGAAATTAAACTCACCTGTTTCAATACGTCCCCACCCCACCAAACATCACCCTTCGCCAAGCACTCCGACGCTGCTCAGTGACGAATGGCAGCGAGCAAACCCGGGAGATCGCTGATCAGCTGCCAGTCAGCTTTGATATCACAGCCATTCAGTTCCGGTTTGGCGGGGCTCCGACAGGCTTGTTCACACCAGATAACATAAGTCGTTTATGGATGACCACCTGCCTCACTCGGCAAGCGTGAGTATACACTTTAGCCCAAGGAAGGATTCAGAAGGAAAGCTGGCCCCGCAGGATTTTCCGTATGGTTTCCGTGCCGGAGCGCATGCCAGCAGCGAGTGCGCAAACATGTACCATGTCGACCGCCCCTTTGATCATGTTTTTGTCTTTTTGCTGGCTTGATGGGAGGCTGTTCCAATATTTCTCGACTTCTGCCTCACACTGTTGTTGTCGGCTGTTAAGGTGAAACCCCTGCATCGCCTCGTGGGTCTCTCCCGTCGGATCTTTGGCGTTGGACCAAGCCTGGTAGTAATTCTCAGTGCGGCGGCACCGCATCACGCCGGGACCGGGAGCGGTAAACAGTGGGTCATTCCTGTCAAACGCACCGTCGGCGACGCAAAGATAGTACGCCGCCTGTTTTAGCTGATTCCAGAGGGCATTGGTGACCAGAACCGCAATTTTTCCCCCGGAACTCGACCCCTGGATGAGAATGCGACCGAGGCGAATACCCAGTGCCCGTTCGCGGCGCACTTCCGCGACGATGGTGTCGGTGATGGCCAACCGTTGAGCGAAGGTGCTCTCCCAGGAGATTATTTTCAGCGTGGCGTGGGTTTCAAGGTATTCCGGAGTATTGAAAAATGAGGCCACCGCATCAAGATCACTGGTGCGTTGGGCATTGCTGCCGCCGCGAATCAGGATCCAAATATCCCGCGGTTTGACCAGATCGTCTTCCAGTAGGCGGGGAATGCCCCTTCTTGCCGCTAATTCCCCGTCCAGACGTCGGATGGTCTGGATGCCGACGATGTCATCCGCCGTCTGCTGGCCCGGTCCCAGAATTGGCGGGTTTTTGCCGTTCTTGTAAGCCCGCACGGCCCGCGCGGTCGATGGACCATAGGCGCCGCTGGCCAGTTCCTTGGCGTCGATCTTGGCTCGGTCAAGCTCAATCAGCGCTCGCTGAATTTTCTTGACGTGTTCTCCCCTCGCCCCCAGCAGGATATGCGCGGAATGTTGTTGCGCGCACTCTTTTAATTTATCGTCATCTTTGAACTCTTTGGAAACCAGTATTCCCATGGACGTTCGCTCTTGTTGTTGTGATCGGGCAAAGCTGGTTTAGCGTGTCTGGGTTCATCAATACAGGCCGACGATTTCGGTGTCCGTGAGAACAGCCGCCGCCGTATCGTCCCAGGCTGCCTTGACTTGTTTGGCGTTTTCCGGAGTATCAATTCCCGTGCGCACCCGCGCCTCGGGTGGCCAGGTGATTTCCATCCACTTGGAGCGGTCACGTTTGTTCGGGCCCTCGAATTTGAGCAGCGAAAAATCCATCCAGTCGATATGGATATGATCGTTGTGGTTCGGTGCGCCGCCCACTTTGCCGCTGCTGCTGAATCCCCACGATTCATAAAACATGTTGCGCCAGCCCAGAGTCCGGCGATTGCGGATGAAGAACCGGATCAGGTTATGGGCTTGCCGCTGTTGCGCGGGATTTTTTGAGTTCCGATAAATATCCAGCGCCAACCCTGCGGTATGCTCATACAGATTGCCCGCCCGCCCGGCGGATTCGAGCAGGCCGGCCCCGGCCTTAAGCGCCCCGCCCGTGCCGTCTTTCAGCAGATCAATGAGGGCGCGGATGGCGGGCGAAGGGGGATATTTGGCCTGTACGACGCCGGTAGCGTCCGTGAGTTGCTGGCGCGTGACCGTAAACGACGTGGCGTGCATCGACTTGACGTCAAGGGTTACGGCACTCCACACCAGCCCGGCTCTGTCTTGAACCTGCAACACGGTAGAACCCAGCGGCAAACCGGAAATGCGCAATTCCAGCACGTTCTTAGCGCTGTTCAAGGTTTCCCTAATCCGCACCGACGCATTCGGCGGCGTGGTCCTGATTTCCAGCTTGGTGGGCGGTCGCGACCGGGTATCCAGCGGTCCCCATAATTCGAGATCAAACCCTTGCCCCTGAAAGGCGGGTAATACCTTGCCATGCACGTTGCTACCTTTGAGCTGAAAGTTCGCCATGTCTGTTTCTCCGATTTTCGATTTCCACCGGGGCGCTGGTTACTGCTTGTAGCCGGCATAAGACACTTCGTTATGCGGGCTATAATCCAATCTTGGTGGCTGTTGGCCCAAGTCCAGGATCAGCGGGGTGTCGCCGTCGGCATTCAGCACCTTGTCGTCTATGCGGGTGAGCGGGATCACCACCGCGCCCAATCTGCCGTAGTCAGAGGTCACGTTGACGGTGCGGCTGTCTAGTTTGGTGACAGTGACGGTCACATCGCTGCGCGAGCTGCTATGTTTCGTTAACAACTTCAGCATGGCATTACCGAATGCCGGGTCAGCACTGTTAGGGAGCCCATTGATGTCATTTCGAAGGGCTCTAAGGTGAGTAATGGCGACCTGCAATGATGCCCGGCTTTCCGTGAAAGCCCGATCCGCGATAGCGTTGCGAAATGCCGGCGTCGGAGCGGGAGCACCGAATAGCTCTTCGTCCATCGCTCGGATGGTCATTCGTCCAACGATATTGTCCGGTCTTTTCTGATAACTGAAGTTGATAATGGGAGGAACATGAAATGCCTTATAATTCAAGACCGCTGCTGCGGTTGAAGAACCGTAAGCCATAGAACGCTTTTCATCGGCAGAAATTACCGGTCCACTAGGCCGTAAACGCTCCAGCGCCGCGTGAATCTTCGCTATGTGTGCGCCAGGTGTGGTGCCAACTTTCAGATGTTTGAGCGGTATGTTGGCGCATTCCTCTAATTTTGAGTCATCTTTAAAAAGGTCGGAACGTAGCACACCCATAGCAATCTCCTAAAGGTATGGCATGAGAAAGCGCTCGAATTCACCCATGTAACCAGCGCCGTAATGTCGGTTTTTTTTGTTAACTCCAGGAAGGCTCGGTTGCTAATGCAGATTGCTGAAAAGAGCCAAAAAGATACCAAAAAAAACCGATTCTGTCAATCTGAAAATACCAGATGATCTGACTGCGAGGAGAAGTCAATGCGCGCTTTCGTGCTTGGCAATTACATGAACGCCAACTTTTTATATGTGGATCGTTTGCCGGTAGCCGGCGAATCCCTGGCGGCGACTCGTCACTTTCAGGAACATGGTGGTAAGGGCTTGAACCTTGCCGTGGGGTTACATCGTTTGGGCGTTACGGTAGATCTGCTGATGGCGGTGGGACAGGACGAAGCGGGTAAAGCCGTGACGCGCCGACTTGCAGAGGAGGGTATTAACACGGATTGGGTTCTGACACTGGGACCGACTTCCGGCTATGGAGTAGGTTTTATCGCGCCGGACGGTCGCAATTTCCTGGCGGCCCATCTTGGCGCAAACGCGCTGTTGAATTCTGACCACGTGAATCAGGCGTGTAAGGTTTTCTTCGCTGCCGATTGGGTAGTGGCTCAGTTTGAAATCCCGGATCCGGTGATCCTCAATGCCTTCCAATGGGCTCGCCGACTCGGCAAACGAACCTACCTGAATCCCTCCCCGTGGCGTCGAATTGATAACGAGTTGCTGGCACTGACCGATGTACTGGTGGTCAACGCTACTGAAGCGGCGCAGCTGTTTAGTCAGTCTGTCCTGGAGACCACGACGCGCGACGAGTGGGCGGAGCAACTGCCCGATCTGGCAATGCGTATTGGTTGGGATGGTGGGCTGCTAGTGATCACCTTGGCCGATAGGGGTTGCGTCGCTCTTGATAGAGCGGGCCAACTCGTGAGTCAGCCCGCCCACCGAATTGGTCAGATCGACGCTACCGGTGCTGGCGATGCTTTTGGTAGTGGATTGGTATGGTCATTACTGCAAGGCTTGCCCCTGATTGACTCTTTGCGGATCGGCAACGTCTGTG
>JAZBPA010000169.1:0-2389 GCA_036351435.1 Candidatus Competibacteraceae bacterium | reverse complement strand
TTTTTCTATGTGTTGGTTTTCCGTCCCGACAGCGTACTGGCCGGCTACCAAGTCCGTGAATTCACGCTGGGCGAACGCCTGCTGACTGAAGCGCGAGTGGTGTGCTGGTATTTATGGAGCTTGCTTATCCCCAATACGCAGCAAATGAGTCTTTACCACGATGATATCGTGCTCTCCACCGGACTGCTATCGCCCCCGACGACTGTACTTTCGATCATCGTCATTGGGGGTCTGCTTGCCGCTGGTTGGTTGCTGCGCACACGCCTGCCGGCCTTGGGCTTTGCGATTTTCTGGTTCTTTGGCGGGCACCTGCTGGAATCCACCGTCATCCCGCTGGAAATCGCTTACGAGCATCGGAATTATGTCCCGAGCGTAGGAATCGTGCTAGGAGGCGTGGTGCTGGTAGCAAATGCGTTACAAGGAGTCGAACGACGGCAACTGGTCCAAATCGCCCTGGCCGTAATCGTGGTGGGGATGCTCTCGGTATTGACCTGGAGCCGGGCGCAGAACTGGTCGGACCCGATCCTGACCCCGATCGTCGAAGCCAATAACAACCCCAACTCCTCGAGAGCACAGATCCAGGCGGGTTTGACTTACGGGTTCCTGGCGAAACGGTCGCAGTCTGAAGAGGAGCGCCTGAATTTTGTCCGTCAAGGCAGCGAGCACTACAGCCAAGCCAAGAAACTGCAACCGAATTCTCCCAATCCACTGTTTGGCGAGATCATGCTTTATTACGAGAGCGGGCTTAACCCTCCCCCCCTGCTTTTTGACGCCCTGCAAATCCGCTTGGAACAGGGTTTCCTCGACGCCACGAGCTATAATGGAACCCAGGTTCTGGTGGATTGCTGGTTTGCCGAGGTCTGTCGGTTTTCCGAAACCATACTCGTCAGGTTATTGAATGGCGTTCTCGAAAATCCCCATAGCTTTGCTAAGCACAGAGCCAATGCACTTTACAATCTAGCCAAGTTTCACGCTGAAAAAGCCCAGAATATCGACACCGCCATTCCCCTGCTCAAGCAGGCCATAGCCATCAATCCAAAGGTCATGAATTATCATCTGTCACTGATCAACCTCTTGATTGCCCAAGGCGATAAGCCCGGCGCTCAACAGGTATTCCAGAATCTTCTTGAGCGGGATGATCGGCACTTATACCGTGAACAAATCGATGCCATAGCGCAACAGTTGCGGGAATGATAGTCCTGTCATTTATCATGTGATCCGTGTAACCTGCGCCAAGCTCTAAATCATTCAAATGAGTTGTATTAATCAGCGCATGACCGCAACCCACCCCGACGCCGTTTCCCGACCCCCTCCCTCAAGTCCGCTGAGTATAGTGTTGCCTGCCAAAAACGAGGGAGTCGCCATCGGCTCGGTCATTGAGCGTATACGGGCAACATTGCCCGAAGCGGCCATTCTCGTGGTGGACGACGGCTCTACCGATGACACACGCCTAGTGGCGGAAAGGGCTGGTGCTCGTGTCGTGAGCCACCCTCACTCAATGGGCAATGGCGCGGCCATCAAGACTGGGGCACGCCAAGCAAGCGGCGATATCCTGGTCTTCATGGATGCTGACGGTCAGCATGACCCAGCTGACATCCCTCGTTTACTTGAGAAATTGGACGAAGGTTATGAGATGGTTGTTGGAGCAAGGCAAACCCATACTCACGCTTCTTTAGGAAGACGCGTGGCTAACAATATCTACAACCGGTTAGCCTCCTTCATGACCGGTTACCATATTGAAGATCTCACCTCTGGATTCCGCGCTGCCCGCGCTAGACATTTTCGTAAGTTTCTTTATCTGTTGCCCAATGGCTTTTCCTACCCCACCACCAGTACCATGGCTTTTTTCCGTTCAGGTTTTCCGGTCGCCTATGTTCCTATAAAGGCCAGCCAGCGCACCGGCAAAAGTCACATTCGCATCCTACGTGATGGTGTACGGTTTTTTATTATCATTCTTAAAATCGGCACACTGTTCTCGCCGATGCGGTTTTTTTTGCCGCTAAGCTTGGTATTTTTTTTGATAGGCATTTGTTACTACGGTTACACCTATTACACCATGGGACGCTTTACCAATATGAGTGCCATACTGTTTATTTATGCTTTGTCACTCTTTATGGTCGGCCTCGTCTCGGAACAAATTTCCGCCTTACACTATAAAGGTGTCGAGGACGATCAGCGCAGGACGAGGCGAGATTAGCAAGGTGAGTGTGCGTATAGGCTTTAATAGAGATGGATTTAGGTGGGTATGAATACGGAATTGGAATCTTTAAAAGAAACTATCAAGCGAGAACTACCGGGTTGGTTGCGAGACGACCCGGATTTCCGAGCTTACGTTCTGGACTTGACCCGGAGTGAATATGCTGCCCGTGCGCAGACCGAAGACCGATTT
>JAZBPA010000168.1:0-20011 GCA_036351435.1 Candidatus Competibacteraceae bacterium | reverse complement strand
TAAGAGGTGATGGTATTCGGATCACAATGGCCCGACCGGGCCAAAACGGCTCTAATTCATGGCCGAAGCGGCTGCCTGTTCGCGCGTGTAGAACTGGCCGCAGCGCACAAAGCCTGCAACTACAGAGGGCTTAATTGCGTTGATTTTGCCAGTCTCATTTCGCGCAACGACCACGCTCTGAGGCAGCCCCTCTAGTAAATGCATAGGCGCAGGCCGCCCATCGGCGAAACGAGATAAATAAACGGTGCCGGTTTGGCTGTCCTGGAACGCCGGCACAAAGCCACTCGAGCGGTTTTCGTGGCTTACCCCCCCTGTCCCACGAAATACCTGGTTTTGATGAAGCAGCGCCTGATTTGTCACGCACTGGGATAGATGGGTTTCCACGAAGCGTGTCGGAGGTAGCGTATTCATGACTATTCTCTCTAATCAACAGGAAATAACATTCGTTGCAAGATGAATCAGCAAGTAATACGCCACACTGCACAGGATTGGATGCGACGGCTAAAATAATCTGAAGTAACAAACTACCCAAACCGAACTACAATCTTCTGTTCACCACTAGAGTAGTAGGGGCTCTCCTCTTGGGGAGCATAAATGGTCAGTACGACAGCCAATGCTATCGGAATCGCGGCCACCCCGATCAGGTAGATAGGTTTCAGCGCCGAGCCAAGCTTACCCTCCACCGGTGGGAGCTTATTGCTCACCCAATCGGCGCAGAAGATCAGTCCCAACACAGCCAGGGCGATAGGTCTCGCGTCCGTTAACAACAAAACTAATGCGGTGAGAATCAACAACGCTCCGGCAGCGCCAAAGATTCCCGAGTAGGCGAATTCGTCGCGTCGCTTGGGCCAGTTCCATAGCATAAAGCCGCCAACCGCAGCAGCTAGCGCAAAAGCCAATTGACCCAACGATAACGAGGCAGAGAGTGCAGCGACAGCACCTAACCCTATTGCCGCACTGAGCACCATGCTGCTCGGTATTAGCACATCAGCACGCACCCGTTCCAGACGCCAAAAAATCAGCACGGAAGCGCAAGATAGGGCGGCTAATTCCACTATCAAGCTAAGTTCCGGATTTCGTAACCGAACAGCCGCCAACCACCCTAAAACCAACAAAGGCCAAAGCAACATGGCAGCGATCTTTAAACTGCGTTGTTGGGCTTGCCAATCCACCAGCAAACCAAGAATCACACTGCCGGTTAACAGATAAGGTAGTTTGTGAACTGCCGTATTCGCCGGCCAAGTCAAGCCCAGCAGCAATAAAACCACCAGTAACAGACTCAGACTGATTGATACGCAGGCCACTCGAGCGCCCCAATAACGCCCCAACAGCAATCGTAACGCACCGGTCAAAACAAACCCCAGTATCAGTGGGAGTAACACGCTCTGCACAACAGGATGATTAAAATCCATAATCTTCAATCTTTAGCTCAGTGAAATTGGGTATCAAAAATTATGCCCGTATTATGCCTATTTTTAGATGCTTGTGTTCATTCACATCGCCGCTGCCATGTGTCAACTGACCGCAACCCTAGGTGACTATAATGCACGGCATATGTTCATTACTAATGTAATGACTCAATTCGTCAAGCTGAACTACACTTGCTTAAGCTGCTTTTCGACTCCTTAATGCTCGCTCTGGGCCAATCCGAATGGAGGTCACCCCTGTCATGATTTCTCTCACGATCAACAATCAGCTCCATGAGGTCGATGTAGCACCCGATACGCCGTTGTTGTGGGTGTTGCGCGACACGCTGGGCCTAACCGGCACCAAGTACGGCTGTGGTCAGGCGTTGTGTGGGGCCTGCACCGTAGACGTTAACGGCAATCCGGTGCGCTCCTGTTCGATTCCCGTTTCCGCGCTAGCGGGTAGTCAAATCACCACCATAGAAGGAGCCACCGGACAGGCGTTCGAGGCACTCAAGCAAGCCTGGGTGGTACTCAATGTTCCGCAATGCGGGTATTGTCAGTCCGGCCAAATCATGGGCGCCTTGGCCCTGTTAAACAGTAACTCAAAGCCGAGCGATGCCGATATCGACACTGCGATGTCCGGCAATTTATGTCGTTGCGCAACTTATGTGCGCATCCGCGCTGCTATTCACGGTGCAGCCGATTTGCTGGAGGCCAACTTATGAACGCGAACGTCAATCCAGGTCGTCGGGCGTTTCTGAAAACCGGTGTCATGTTGGGCACCGGACTGACTCTGGGCTTTTATCTGCCCACTGGTATGCTGCGGCGGGCGCAGGCGAGCAGCGAAATCGCTGATACGTTCGCACCCAACGCCTTTTTGCGCATCACGCCTGACAACACGATTACGGTGTTGGTCAAGCATCTGGAAATGGGACAAGGGGTGTATACCGGTTTGCCGATGTTGGTAGCAGAGGAACTGGAAGCGGATTGGCAACAAATCAAGGTCGAATCTGCTCCAGCTGATCTAGCGTTATACGGCAACTTAGCTTGGGGCGGTTCGGCACAAGGTACCGGTGGCAGCACCAGTATGGGTAACTCCTGGGAACAGCTTCGCCGGGCAGGGGCTACAGCGCGGGTCATGTTGATCGCTGCCGCTGCCGCTGATTGGGAAGTAGACGCCAATACGCTACGCGCTGAAAGCGGTTATGTGATTGATTCCGAAAACGACCGCAAAGCCAGCTACGGCGAACTGACCGCCAAAGCCGCTGCGCTGACTCCACCGGTCGAGGTCGATCTCAAAGCACCCAAGGATTGGAAAATCATCGGCAAAAGCATGCCCCGCAAGGATAGTTTGGAGAAAAGTACCGGCCAAGCCCGCTTTGCTATTGACTGGTCGCTACCCGGCATGCTCACCGCTCTGGTGGCTCGCGCTCCGCGCTTTGGTGCAGCAGTGAAAAGCTTCGATGCCGAACAAACCAAAGCTGTACCCGGGGTTAAAACTGTGGTGCAGATTCCGCAGGGTATCGCGGTAGTCGCCGAAGGGTTCTGGGCTGCTAAAAAAGGCCGTGACGCACTTACCATCGACTGGGAAGGCGGTGAAACTATATCGACCGACGAATTATTTAACCGATACCATGAATGGGCTGACAAGCCGGCCTTAGTTGCTGCCGCAGAGGGGGACGCCGATCAAGCACTTGAGCAAGGTGTACACAAATTGGACGCCTCTTTCGAATTCCCGTACCTCGCTCATGCTCCACTGGAACCGCTCAACTGCGTCGTAAACTTGCAGGACGACGGCTGCGACATTTGGGCCGGCTCGCAATTACAGACTCTTGATCAAGCCGTCGCTGCCAGTATTGCCGGCCTGGAACCTCACCAAGTGCGGGTTCACACCTTGTTCGCCGGTGGCAGCTTCGGCCGACATGCTAATCCAACCTCGGATTACATTGCTGAGGGCGTAGCTGTAGCTAAAGCGACGCGCTCTTTGCAAGCACCGATTCGGCTGATGTGGGCTCGCGAAGATGACATCAAAGGTGGTTACTATCGACCGCAATACGTGCACCGCCTCAGCGCCTCACTCGATGAATCGGGCCAACCAATCGGCTGGTTTCACCGCATCGTCGGCCAATCTATTTTAGCTGGCACGCCGTTCGAGGCCATGTTGGTCAAGGACGATATCGACGCCACCTCGGTGGAAGGAGCATCTAATCTGCCCTACGCCATTCCTCATAGACGGATCGAGTTGCTGTCGACCCGGGTCGGGATTTCGGTACTATGGTGGCGCAGTGTCGGACATACCCACACGGGATTTGCTACCGAAGTGTTCATTGACGAACTTGCCGTTGCCGCCAAGCGCGATCCGGTCGAATTTCGTCGTGCTTTGCTGACCGAACATCCGCGTCATCTGGCCGTGCTGGAACTGGCCGCTGAAAAAGCCGACTGGGGTTCGCCGTTACCCGCCGGGCGGGGCAGAGGCATTGCCGTACATGAATCTTTTCATTCCTATGTGGCACAAGTAGCTGAAGTCACCGTGCAACCGGATGGCCGGTTCCGCGTAGACCGCATTGTCTGCGCCGTCGATTGTGGTATCGCGGTCAATCCCGATGTCATAACGGCACAGATGGAAGGCGGCATCGGCTTCGGCTTGACCGCCGCCTTGCATAGCCGAATCACGCTTAAAGACGGTGCCGTTGAGCAAAGTAATTTTCACGATTATTTGCTATTGCGAATCGATGAAATGCCCAAAGTCGAGGTCCACATCATGCCAAGCGAAGCCGTGCCCACCGGGGTCGGTGAACCGGGCGTGCCACCCTGCGCGCCTGCCGTAGCCAATGCTTTGTATGCTGCTACCGGTAAGCGTATTCGGCGGTTACCGATTGATACCAACGAACTCAAGGCTTGAACATGGATAGCATGGATATTGAGGTATTGCGTAATGCAGTGGCCTGGTTACAAGCTGGGCGCCGTGTGGCATTGGTGACGGTGGCACAAACTTGGGGTTCCGCACCACGGCCGGTCGGTGCGTTACTCGCTATGGCTGATGACGGGCGGCTTAGTGGTTCAGTATCAGGTGGCTGTATCGAAGACGATTTGGGCAGGCGCATTCACAATGACTTTCCGACCCGCTGCGAAGTCATGAAATACGGCGTAACGGCGGAAGAAGCCCGTCAATTTGGGTTACCCTGTGGCGGCACTTTGCAATTAGTAGTAGAACCGCTCAGCCAGGCTGATGCGCTTGAGCCGTTGCTCGCCGCAGTGGAGCGACGCGAATTGATCATGCGCCGGTTACAGCTCAGCACCGGGGCGGCAATTTACCAGGCGGCAGATAAGGGACTTCGGCCCGGACTCGACGGCGATATCCTCATCCAACTGTTCGGGCCGCGCTGGCGTTTGCTGCTTATCGGCGCGAGTCAAACTTCTTTGCACCTAGCCCGGATGGCGCAGGCATTGGATTATCGGGTGTACGTCTGCGATCCGCGTGAGGAGTACCGGCAATCTTGGGAACGGGCAGAAGCGGACTGGCTATCCGGGATGCCGGATGATGTGGTTCGGGAGTTAAGCCCCGATCAACGCACGGCTATTCTCGCTTTGACCCACGATCCCAAGCTAGACGATATGGCGTTGATGGAAGCGTTACGGTCCGACGCCTTTTATATCGGCGCACTCGGTTCGAAGTTGAATAATGCTAAACGCCGCAAGCGCCTACTCCAGTTGGACCTCACCCAAGCACAGATCGACCGACTTCACGGGCCGGTGGGTTTACCCATCGGTAGCCGCACGCCGCCCGAAATCGCCTTGTCGATTTTGGCCGAATTGGTCGCACTGCGAAACGGTATGGAATTCATTAAGGGCATCGCGCCACAGCCTGCCTCACTAGCCGCTTCTTGAAACAGGGCGTTTTGCTGGCGGCGGGGTTTTCCCGTCGCTTCGGTGCAGGCGATAAGCTGCTGCATCCGCTCGCGGACGGCACCCCTATGATTTTGGCCGCAGCGCACAAGCTACGAGTTGCGTTAACCGACGTGCTGATTGTTATCAATTCAGACGCCGAAGCGCTCCGGCAATTATTGCAGGAAAAAGGTTTCGACATCACCATCTGTCCCCATGCTGAGCAGGGCATGGGGATGAGCTTGGCCTGGGCTGTGCGAGCCAGCTCGGAGGCTGAGGCGTGGGTCATCGCATTGGGGGATATGCCGTATATTGAAATCTCGACTTATCGCCAAGTGGCGGATGCACTCGTGCAACCCTGGGATATTGCGGTTCCTGTTTTTCAAAGTCGGCGTGGCCATCCGGTAGGTTTTGGCGGTGCTTACCGCGAAGAATTATCGAATCTGACCGGCGATCAAGGCGCACGAATCCTGCTTCAGAAGCACCGGGAGCGGCTAAAAACTATTGGCTGCAAGGATAATGGCGTTTTGATGGACATTGATACGGTGGATTAACCGGGCTGCGCGTTTCCGTTACGAACGGTTTGTTGCTAAGCTGTTACTTCACACCTGCGATTTCCCTGCTTATCAACTTGACGTGCCTCCTGATTAGGCGCCGATCTGTGCACATCGCGTAGGTATAGCCCATTTAGCCTCCAGCCAGAGGACCCGAGTCTTATGCAGATTTCAGCCAAGAAGGTGGTAACCATCAACTATACGCTCAAGGACGACGCAGGTAATGTGATTGATCAATCGGACAGCAATGATTTTGCCTATTTGCACGGTGCCGGCAATATTCTCCCCGGTCTTGAAGATGCCCTGACCACTAAAGCATCAGGCGATGAAGTTGCGGTTTCTCTAACCCCTGAGCAGGGTTATGGGACACATGATGAAACGAAAATACAGCCGGTCCCTCGGGAAATGTTCCCCCCTGATGTTGATATTCAAAGCGGTATGCAGTTTCGCGCGCAAGGTCCTGATGGCCAGCCGTTGCTGGTTACAGTTGCCAAGGTCGAGGGCGATCAAGTCACTGTCGATGGTAATCACCCGCTTGCGGGTGTCAATTTGAATTTCCAGGTCCAGGTGGTAGATGTTCGTGACGCGACCGATGAAGAAGTTGAGCATGGTCACGTCCACACTGGTGATGGACACCACTAACCAGTCGGTTCGTTGGGAGTATTGCAATGGCGGCCATTCGTATGCATGGCCTATGCAAAACCTTCAAGGACACCCGTGTCGTTGAACAAGTCAATCTAGACATTGCGGCCGGCGAATTCGTGGTCTTCGTCGGCCCTTCCGGGTGCGGTAAATCAACCCTATTGCGCTTGATTGCGGGTCTGGAAGACATCAGTGCCGGAGATTTGTTTATCGGTGACCAACGGGTAAACGACTTACCGCCAGCACAACGTGGCGTGGCCATGGTATTCCAGTCCTATGCCCTCTATCCCCACATGAGCGTGTTCGACAACATGGCATTCGGCCTGAAACTGGCCAAACAAAATCAGCTCGAAATTAACCAGCGGGTCCAGTGGGCCGCTGAGATTTTACAAATCGAATCGCTATTGCAACGATTGCCCAAGGAGTTATCCGGTGGCCAGCGGCAGCGCGTTGCTATCGGCCGGGCTATCGTACGCAAACCGCAGGTGTTTCTATTCGACGAACCCCTATCCAACTTGGACGCCGCTTTGCGGGTACAAACTCGGTTAGAAATCGCCAAATTGCATCGGGATTTCCAGGCGACCATGATCTATGTGACCCACGATCAAGTCGAGGCCATGACTCTGGCCGATAAAATCGTATTGCTGAACAGTGGTCAGGCTGTACAAGCAGAAGGCAGCGTAGCGCAATTCGGTCCGCCGCTTGAGTTATATCACCACCCCAGCAATCGGTTTGTGGCTGGATTCATCGGCTCACCCAAAATGAATTTTTTACCTGCGCGCCTTACCGGATTTGGCCCCACAGATGCAACAGTCGTTTTACCGGATGGAACCGAGTTACATGCGGCAGTCGATGCTTCTCAAGCATGTATCGATGATCCAGTCATCCTTGGTATTCGCCCGGAGCACATCCGTATCAGCCCGGATTCAAAGAACCTCATCGGTGGCGAGATCAATTATGTAGAGCATCTCGGAGAGGCATCATATGTTTATCTACATATTGAGGGGGTCGAGGAACCTATTGTGGTTCGCCGAGAAGGGGATGCGCTCGTAGAGCCAAGCACAAAACTGGCCGTCGGCCTGACGGCTCAATACTGCCATTTGTTTGATAGCAATGGACGGGCTTATCGGAGAATCCTGCCGCGATAAGCGTGACAGCTCGCAGGTTATCCAGGGCATGACAACGCTATTCCTGCCGGTTTGATATATGAAAACAACCCAACTCGACATCGAAGACCCGCAACAACTGCTCGCTTACTTACAGCAAACCAACCTGATTGAGCCGGACGAACGGCCTTCGATGCAGCCGCTAACCGGCGGTGTATCCAACCGCACCGTGCTGGTCGAGCGATCTTCGGGCGAAGCTTGGGTTATTAAACAGGCGTTGGAAAAATTACGCGTTGCTGTCGATTGGTTTAGCAGCCCCGAGCGGGTTCACCGCGAAGCAATGGGATTGCGCTGGCTCAATGCATTGGCTCCGCCCCATACCATACCCTCTCTGGTTCACGAAGACCATGCCACGCATTTGCTGGTGATGGAGGCCGTACCTCAACCCCATGCGAATTGGAAAACGGTGTTGTTGGATGGTCATGTAGTCAGTAATCACATCGACCAATTTGCGCAATTGCTAGGTACTATCCACCGCCGTGCTTATGAACGTCGTGCAGAAGTCTCACCGGCCTTTGCCGATGTCTCTTTTTTCGAGTCGCTGCGACTGGAACCCTACTACAATTACACGGCCGAGCAGCTTCCGCGCGCCGCTGGGTTTCTACATAACTTGATAGCAGAAACTCGCCAACAACGCATCACGTTGGTTCACGGCGATTACAGTCCCAAAAACATTCTGGTATATCAAGATCGCCTGATTTTGCTGGATCACGAAGTCATCCACTGGGGTGATCCCACCTTTGATGTGGGTTTCTCGCTGACTCACTTGCTTAGCAAAGCGCGTCACTTGCCGGCGCATCGTTCGACCTTTGCCGCCGCTGCTCAGCAATACTGGCAAGTCTATATGGACACGCTGAACGATGTTCCTTGGGCTGGTACGCTGGAGGTTCGCGCCATACAACACACGTTAGCCTGCATGTTGGCCCGCGTTGCTGGGCGTTCGCCTTTGGAATACCTTGATGCTGAGAAACGTGCCCAACAGCAAGAAGCGGTGCTTGATTTGATGGATAACCCGCCAGAAAACATCAATGGGTTAATTGGAGCTATCACGTAACCACTATTAGTCCATTCAGTTTTTGGGGTAAGTTACGTGACAAATCGAATTGATATGATTGAACAAAGCAATCGAAATTAAGTGGTTCAGCAATATTTGCATAGTTCAGTTAAAACCGCTCGGAACGGTGATAGTTATGGATAAACCAATGAGTTGGTTTGAGGAGTCAAGGCAGGAATTTAAAATTGAAAGACCTTTGCACTTTACCAATTATCGTCATTGTTGTGAATGTGCTGAGCACGACCAAACGCTGATTAGTAATAACATTGATACTATTGGCTTGGATGAACTCGGCAGTCCTGGTTGGGACCCAATTTGTTTTTGCAATCCACAGGGCAAAATTTACTACATGCCTGCATTGATCCGGCTAAGCTTAGAAACAATCAACGATCATTTTTATTTCGAGCAGCTATTGTTCCACTTAGAACATGATGGCGATAATAACGATTCATTCCTAAACTGTAGCCAGTCTCAAAAAAAGTTTATTAAACATTTTCTTGAATATATGATTGTCCAGTATAGCAAGCAAATAGATCAAAATATGTGTGCGGATGAAGTGTTGCGAACTTATGAAATCTGGTCAAATGCTACGAAATAAACCTAACAACCAATCTGCCAATTGGAATCTAGTAAAACCACAACTGTACCAGAGCTATCCACGAATAAGAGCGCAAAGCTTTTTACTTGACGAATGGGAATATTAATTTTGATTGGTGAGACCAATTGGTAAATGATTCGCCGAATAATTCCTCTAAATACCCATCTTCAATTTGTGCTTGCTTAAAAAGTGCAACGTAACTAATGAGTAATACAACAACGGTCGCCCAGTTGGCAGAAAGAGTAAACAAACCTAAACAACTAATCATGTCGCCAAAATACATTGGATGTCTGATATAAGGAAATAAACCCTTCTTCAAAACTAAATAATTAGGTTTAGATATATTTTTGTTGAACCTTTTTAGGATATTGTAGTGAAATATTGAAATTACAGCCCCTACAATAACTAAGGTTTGTGAAATTGCAGTGGGAATAATAGGCCAATAATTAAAATTGTATAAAATAAAGCTATCAAAAATAAATGCGATCAAAACCATTCCACAAAACACCTTAACTATCCACCAGGAGTTTGTATGGTTTTTACAGAGTCTTCGAATCTTCATTACGATATAAAATTATTCGGCGCCGAGTTTTTCCTGCACGAATGATTAGGGAGCTATTGATTAAGAATTTATTGTAACATCATTTGGTTTATCGAGTGAATATACTAGTAGAATTTCCTGTACATGAGAATGGCAAATCATCTATTGTCCCACTAGCTTTACCAGTTCCAAATAACTCAATACGATTGCCGTTAACCATTCCATTTATGGAAACATTATTCTCCGCAAATTCAACATTATCCAAAAAAGGTATTACAAGTGGACCAGTGTAACTGATATTGTTCCCATCGATGGTGCCAACTCTTGGAATATCGACTTCGGGAACGGTATAGCTGATGTTACATCCGTCCTGTTTAATATCGACCTGACCCATAGCACTTTGAGTCAGTTTCTCACTCTGCCCAAGCACCATACAATCTGCAGTTGCTGTTTCTATTACATCCCAAAATCCAGCGATGTCGACACAAGATGGCGATGGTCCTGTGTCTGCAGGAGTAATCTGTGTGATTGCAAAGCCTTGGGTGGCGGTACGCCAATCGAACCGCACATCATAATTCTGACCATCAGCAGTCATATTATCGACAAAGATTGATGAGTTATTGTTGCTGATAGAGGCATTAGCCAAGCTAATTTTTGTGGAGTCGTTAATAAATGAATTTGTAAACCGAGTGGTATTGAATGTTACCGATACCTCATTAGTATCATTATTCTTATCGACAGCCCGCAGGGTAATATTATTCTGACCTGCCATGAGATTTGAATAGTTAAATGCCATTGCAAATCCTGATTCATCTGAGTTCGGGAAGCCAGGAAACGCATCCCCGACATCTGACCGGCGCCCTCCCGATGGTATATTAGTCAGAAACTCACCATTAATCAGTAGCTCAATGCGTTCAATGCCGAGCGGCGCTATTGCCCAGCCTCGAATATTCGAGACCCCGGAATAAACACTGGCGTCTAATGGCTCTTCTACAGTTAAGATGATATCTTGGTTTGTTGCCATCGAAACGGTATAAGGTTGTTCTTCCAATGAAGGTTTATTGGAAAACCCGGCAAAACTACCGAAAGCAGCTACAGTATGTAATTCGGAATTCGATAACATATTCCCAGAAGTAATCTGAGTGATTGCAAAGCCTTGAGTAGCAGTACGCCAACCAAGTTGCACGTCATAACTCTGGCCATCAGCAATCATTTCGTCAATAAAAATTGATGAATCATCGTGACTAGTGGATTCGCTAGTCAAGTTAATTTTTGTAGGATCATCAATAAATGATTTATCAAATCGAGTGATGTTGAATGTTACCGACACTTCATTTGAGTCGCCATTATTATCAACGGCTCGTAGGGTAATGAGATTTTGACCTTCGGTAAGATTTGAATAGTTAAATGCCATTGCAAATCCTGACTCATCTGAGTTTGGGAAATTGGGAAACTCAGCACCTACATCTGATCGTCTCCCACCAGATGGGATGTTCGTTTGAAAAACGCCATTGACGAGTAATTCAATGCGTTCAATACCGAGCGGTGCTACTGTCCAGCCTCGAATATTTGATACCCCGGAATAAACACTTCCATCCAATGGCTCTTCTACAGTCAAGATGATATCCATGTTTGTTTCCGCGATTACTAACACAGGAAGCAATAAGAGGATGACGCAAAAATTAATGAGCAATTTAATTATTCTCACAAAGCACCTAAATGAAGTATGAATTGATAGTATCTTCTTATATCATCATCTTTTTAATTGCAAACAGATCATCTGCCGCATCATCTCAAACAACGACTAAGCCCGCATAATAATCTTCTTCATCAGCTCCCGATTAGCCAAACCGATCTCTTGATCACCATTGACCTGTATAACATCGCCATGATAGACGTCCAAAATCACGTCCCGAACCTCTCTAAACGTAGCCAACCGATCCTTAAAAACCTCAGGTGTATCATCTTGTCGTTGAATGAGTTCTTTGCCATCATGATCACAAACGCCGGCATTCTTTGGCTTCTTAACCTTGGTGTTATAAAGAGTAAGACATTCAGGACAATAAAATCTTGTGGTAATCCTCTCAATTAGATGATCTTCATTAACGTTCAAAAAGATTAGTTCAATATCATAGTGCCCCCGCATCAAGAAGCCATATAACCAATACGCTTGATCTAATGTTCTGGGTAATCCATCAATAATGACTTCATCTTCTGAGCCAAAGTTCTGCCGAAAAATTTCGAATACATCAGTATCCGAAAGCAAAATGCCTTGTCTGAAAAGCTTGTCGTATAATTCTGTTCCAGGCTTCAATTCCTGCTTAATCATGTCGCTCATTACATAGCGATTAAAACCGGTGTTTTGTGCTAGTAACTCTCCCTGGGTACCTTTGCCGGAACCGGGCGCACCCAACATGATGATGGCTAAACGTGTATGCTGTTCACTCATTTCCAAATAATCCCCATAAAATCGCTTTGAATTGACGAGATCTTTTCCCGCCTATTGAACATTTTTCCGATGCCGCAAGATTGTAACATTGCTACAGTGTCGCTTCCCGCTTGGATACCTACGATAGTCTTAGCCTAGCATGTTGTTATTTGCAATATTGCCGGTAGTTCCTGAATCTTAGAAAAATGTTCTGACATCAGGTTGATCAACTCATGATCAAAGCCTTGCAAACTCATTTGTACCCAAAGCGTACAACCCCATATATGTTGTATCAATGATACTTTGTATCATTTGTTGATTAAGTCCATTTTCACTCCAAGTTGGATTTTCTAACCTTCGCTAATTGAACCTTAACGAAGGTTAGAAAAATTATTATACTTGCTATTGAAGCCCCAAAATTTCAGAGTGCATGAAAGAACATATGAGTGATAATCACAACAATAATCATAATAACCGCAATCAGCTCATCTTAGCGCGAACCAACCCTGCGCTAACCCAAACAGTCACTGTCGCTGATTACGTCCAAGCAGCCACAGCAGAAAATACCCGTAAGGCTTATCAGGAAGATCTACAACGTTTTTTGGCTTGGGGGGGAAACTTACCTTGTCAACCGGAACAACTGGCTGATTATTTGGCAAACCATGGGGAAACCCATGCACCGGCAAGTTTGGCCCGCTGGGCAGTCAGTGTAGGGCGTGCACACACTAGTCTGGGATTGGAAAATCCAGCTAAGACTGATTTGGTAAGAACCGTATTGCGCGGAATCCGCCATCGACGCGGTATAGCACAACGCCAAGTAGCCCCGACACTACGCGACGACCTTTTGCAAATCGTGCGGGTTTTAGGGGATTCGCCACGCGATGTAAGAGATCGGGCTTTGTTGTTGATTGGTTTTGCCGGAGCGCTGCGCCGTTCGGAACTAGTCGCCCTGACCACCGCCGATGTTCAATTCAGTGAGCCCGGACTCACCTTAACGGTCCGTCGCTCTAAAACCGATCAGGAAGGGCAAGGCCGTTCCATCGGGATTCCCTTCGCGCGCGGCTCAGTTTGTCCGGTCAAAGCGCTCCGCGCCTGGATAGAACAATTTATTGGTTCTGCAACCGACAATTCACCGATACCGCTGTTTCGCCCCATTAACAAACACGGTCAGATCGGTCGAAAAGCCCTCACCGGCCACGCTGTAGCGGTGATTGTCAAGCAAAGGAGTGCCGCCGTTGGCCTGTCTGCGGAACTCTATTCGGGGCACTCCCTGCGTGCAGGGTTTTGTACCTCTGCAGCATTAAACGGCGCACCGCACTGGCAAATCAAGAAAATTTCCGGGCATAAGACCAATGCGATTCTGGATCGCTACATTCGTGATGCGCGGTTGTTTAGCGATAATCCGCTGGCGGGGTTGTTTTAAGCGGTGTCGCTAATCAAAATCGCGCGAAAGTCGTTAACATTAGTCAGGGTAGGCCCGGTGATCACCGAATCCCCCAGGGCTTTGAAGAACCCATGCCCGTCATTATCTTCCAAGCGTTCCAGCGGGTTGATCCCTAATTGCCAGGCACGATCCGCAGTATCCGGGGTGAGCTGAGCTCCTGCGATGTCTTCCATGCCATCGACACCATCGGTATCGCACGCGATGGCATAAATTCCCGGCGTACCTTTAAGGGCCACAACCAACGCCAACAGAAATTCCACGTTAGGTCCGCCACGCCCCGGACCGCGCACTGTCACTGTTGCTTCACCGCCGGAAAGTAAAACGCAGGGACGTGCAAACGGTTGTCCTCGAACGGCGATTTGCAATGCAATGCCAGCCAACACATTACCCACATCGCGAGCTTCGCCCTCAATGCGGTCGCTGAGAATGAACGCGGGAATGTTGGCCGCTCGGGCGGTAGCAGCTGCCGCTTCAAGCGCCCTTTGCGGCGTTGCCACCAAGTGTGTCTCAATACCGGCAAGGCGCGGATCTTCCGGTTTAATCGTCTCGCCGCGACCGCTGATCAGCTGTTCTCTGGCAACTCGTGGTAAGTCGATTTTATAGCGATCAACAATCGCAAGCGCATCGGCACAGGTCGTCGGATCGCCGACCGTGGGACCGGAAGCGATGTTGGTCGGATCGTCACCCGGCACATCGGAGATCAACAGATTGACTACTCGCGCCGGATAACAAGCGGCGGCGAGCCGTCCGCCCTTGATGCCGGAAAGATGCCGGCGCACACAATTCATTTCAGATATTGATGCACCACACTTTAACAACGCGCGATTGATGTTCTGTTTGTCATCCAGGGTCAAACCAGCAAGCGGTAACGGCAATAACGCCGAACCGCCACCGGAAATCAGACAAAGCACTAAATCATCGGCTGTTAAGCTTTGCACCAATTGGAGTATGCGTTCAGCTGCTTTTAATCCAGTGACGTCGGGCACCGGATGGGCAGCTTCGACGATTTCAACGTGTTGGCAGGGAACCCCGTAACCGTAACGGGTAACCACCAAACCCGTTAATGGGCCGGGCCAATGATCCTCGACTACCCGCGCCATTGCCGCAGATCCTTTGCCAGCGCCAATAACAATCGTGCGCCCCTTGGGAGGCTTTGGGAGATACTCTGGAATACACAGAGCAGGCTGAGCTGAAGCAATTGCGGCATCAAACAGGGCACGCAAAAAGTCTTGGGGTGAATGATCCATTGAGCAACGGCTACCGGGTTATTGAAAAAGTTGTGGCTTGTTTCGATGATAGTTCGCGGCAGTCATTTGTCTATCGGGCAGCTGTTGTTGCTGACCGATCAGGTAAACCAGGGTGTATGATAAAAGTGGCTCACGTGTCGATAGCTGTTTCTTATTGCGCTGCCTGAGCTCTTCATAATGAATATAGTAGGAGATTAAATAATGCGATTACTAAAACCACTATTGACGATTGCCGTAGGTCTGATGCTGGTGAATACTGGTGTAATCTGGGCCTCTGATCCAGTATCTAAAGCAGCTGATGCGGCTATGGGGGATGCTCAGGATAAAGCCATGGATATGGCCAAAGATAAGGCTATGGAAGGTGTTCAAGATCAAGCAACTGACATGGCGAAAGACCAAGCGATGGATGCCGCTGGGATGGATGGTAAACTCCCATCCGTAGATTCAGCGAAGCCTGAAATGCCATCAATCCCGGGTACCGATGATGCGACCGATATGGCCAAAGACGCAGCGATGGATGCCGCTAAAGAGCAGGGCGACAAGATGATGAAGGATGCGGCTGAAGATCAGGTCAAAAAATTGGCTCAATAATCTCCACTTTGGAGGCCGTAGATTATTACGGTCTCCAATAATCCGCTCAGCCTTGCTTCATTGTAGAGACTCAGCTGCGCTATCTTAGTACATCGAAGCCACAACTCATCGGCTACTGTAAGGTGGCTTTCAGCTTACTGTCGTTGTTCGCCCCGCCGCGACTAATCCAACAGCGTTTTCTATTACCGAGAGCCTCGTTCATATGACTATTGGCTTTTTTTTTGCTATGCGTAGTTCGCGGTTTGCAGCTATCGGACAGTGAAGCAAAATTTGCCCAACAGCGTTTAAGGTTAGCTTCAGCATAGGGTGGGTAGATGTCGATTTTAAAGGTATTATGGTGCTGGCGAATAATAGGGGTGTTAGTGTCAGGGCTGATGGTAGGACCTATCGCATTTGCTGGCGAAACTATTGTTGCGGTCGCCACGAATTTCACTGAAGCTGCCAAAGAAATTGCTCGGCATTTCGAGCAGGAGACCAATCATACTGCGGCCCTCAGTTTCGGTTCGACGGGCCAAATTTACACGCAAATCACTCAAGCCGCCCCTTTCGAGGTATTTCTAGCAGCCGATCAAGCACGCCCCGCCAAAGCTGAAAAGCAGGGTTACGCCGTAACCGGCAGCCGATTCACCTACGCTATCGGAGAACTCGTGCTGTGGAGCAAAGACCTAAGTTTGGCAAATGGCATGGAAGTCTTGACCGCCAACCAATTCAACAAGATTGCCATCGCTAATCCTAATTTTGCGCCCTACGGTGCTGCCGCTGTGCAAGCCATGAAAACGCTGAACGTTTACGAAACTCTGGCCCCAAAAATTGTGCAAGGCAATAATATTGCGCAAACCTATCAGTTTGCGGTAACCGGCAACGCCGAGCTTGGTTTTGTGGCATCGTCTCAGCTTATTAACCAAGATCAAGGGTCACGCTGGATAATACCTACCAACTATTATGATGCTATTCGCCAAGATGCCGTGCTATTGACCAGAGGTGCTGAAGACGAGGCCAGCCAAACCTTTCTCGCATTTCTAAAAAGTCCGACGGCGAGAGCGGTGATCAAGCAATACGGCTACGGTGTTAGCAAATAACCGGATGTTTCGACGCCATCAACCCCATCAGCAGAGACCCAAGCTGTGTGGCAGACCATCCTATTAACTATTGAGTTGGCGGTTATCACTACCATTGTGCTGCTCATTATCGGCACACCGCTGGCTTGGTGGCTAGCCCGCTCACGGGCGTGGTGGAAAGAGGCGCTAGCGACTGTTGTCGCATTGCCGCTGGTGCTCCCGCCTACGGTATTGGGTTTCTATTTATTAATCGCTCTAGGACCCTCAGGCCCGGGTGGTTGGATCGCGCGGCAATTCGGCGGGCAAACCCTAGCATTCACGTTCGAGGGTTTGGTGATTGGGTCGGTGATCTATTCCATGCCCTTCGTTGTGCAACCCATCCGCAATGCTTTTGAAGCGTTTGGTGACCGTCCGTTAGAAGTCGCGGCGACGCTACGCGCTTCTCCATTGGATACATTTTTCACTGTCGCCTTGCCTCTAGCACGACCGGGTTTTCTGACCGGCGCGGTGCTCGGTTTCGCCCATACTGTCGGCGAGTTCGGCGTGGTGCTAATGATTGGCGGCAATATCCCCGGTGAAACCAAGGTGCTGTCGATTGCCATTTATGACTACGTGGAGACCCTGCAATGGGACCAAGCGCATCTGCTGGCCGGAGGTATGCTGATCTTTGCGTTCATCGTCATCTTAGCGATGATGACTATCGAGAAACGCCTGGGACGGGTGACACCGTGAGCGATGGCGTCATTACGGCGCAATTTCACGGTTCGATTGGCGAGTTTAACCTATCGGTTGATTTTCAGGCTCCACCGCAGGGGGTAACGGCGTTATTCGGCCACTCCGGTTGCGGTAAAACCACGGTATTGCGCTGCATTGCCGGCTTGACCCGGTTGCCCGGCTATTTAAGTGTTGGTAAAGAAGTTTGGCAGGATGGGCACACCTTCCGACCAACTCATCGCCGTCCGATTGGTTATGTTTTCCAAGAACCCAGCCTTTTCCCCCATCTGTCCGTACAACGTAATTTAACTTACGGACAACGGCGGATAAACCGGCACGCTGCTGGTTCTAGTATCGTGCAGTTTGAGGAGGTGATTGAGCTACTTGGCCTAGTGCCTCTGTTGGATAGAGCACCGGCTAATTTGTCCGGCGGCGAACGACAGCGGGTAGCGATTGGCAGAGCATTGCTGACTCAACCCGAACTGCTGCTTATGGACGAGCCGTTGGCGTCGCTCGACCGATTCAGTAAAGAAGACATCCTGCCGTATCTGGAACGGTTGCACGATAGACTTTCTATTCCGCTGCTGTACGTCAGCCACGATCTTACCGAGGTAGAGCGCTTAGCCGATTATCTGGTCTTGCTCAAGGAAGGTCGTATTCAAGCAGCGGGGCCACTTGCTGAATTACTCACTGCACCGGATTTGCCTTTTGCACGACTGCCCGAAGCGTCGATGGTGTTGGAAGGCCTAATCGAAAGTGTTGATCCAGTGTACGGATTAAACGAGATGCGTTTAAGTTCCGGGTATCTCCTGGTGCCGGGAGATTCTGCGACCCTGGGAGCAAGACGACGGGTTAAGATACTCGCCACCGATGTTAGCCTGGGACGCCGTCCGCCCACCGATACCAGCATTCTCAACTCTTTGCCGGCGAGGATTCAGAGTCATGAATTTACCGCACCCCATCAGGTTACCGTGTTCATCGCATTGGGGGTAAACGGCGAAGGCGACAATATCCTTGCCCGAATTTCTCATAAATCTTGGGATACATTGGGTTTGAAACCAGGCGACTTGGTCTATGCTCGTATTAAAGCGGTTGCTCTGACTGATGCGCTGGCGGGTTCTGAACAGTTGTTTGCGCCTTAAATTCAATAATTTTCCCGACGCCTGCACTAGCACAGGCATGGCGAGACCTTGCAATCGTAAAAAACCGAAATATGTTCTTCGAGGTGCTTATAAATCCACTGGATTGTGAACGTGAGCACAGACCAAATAATTTTTGGTTATGTCTCAAAGACAAAATTTCGTGAATGCTCCCCTTGCCGCACCCATGAATTACAGGCCACAGTTAGACGGCCTCAGAGCGTTAGCCGTTGCCTGTGTCGCGTATTCGCATTGGGTGCCCAAAGAGTATCACTTCGGTCTCCCGTGGGGACCCGGTGGTGTGCAACTATTCTTCGTCCTTAGCGGATTCCTTATCACGGGAATCCTGCTTCGGTGTCGCACCTACGGCAATTGGGTTTTCGCGGCACGTGCATTTTATGCTCGGCGATTCCTGCGCATTTTTCCTCTCTTTTACGCGGTGCTTCTGGCCACCTACCTGCTAGATATCGAGCCTATACGGGAAACGATAGCTTGGCACATTACCTATCTATCGAACTTTTATTTTTTTTCAAACCAAGCGTGGGATGCACATATATCGCATTTTTGGTCACTGGCAGTTGAAGAGCAATTTTATCTATTCTGGCCTGCAGTGATACTTTGCGTACCTGCGCGTTACCTTCGGCATTCGGTACTTACTCTTGTTGCCATCGGGATTCTCTCTCGCTTTTTCCTGCCGCTTACATTTACTGACGTTAATACCGAGTTTCTAGGGGTACTCCCCAATTCAAACTTCGATGCGCTTGGGCTAGGGGCACTGCTTGCCTGTATTTCCGCAGGAATGTTCACGCGCTCCATTGTTCGGCTGTGTGTATTTGCTATTCCAGTGTACTTGGGCTTGTTCATCATGCGGTCTGCTACTGACTTTACTATTCCATTTCAATGGCAATGGCCGTGCGAACGCCTCGTAATGCTATTGTCGTTTACATGGCTAATCGGCTCTGCTTCCGTAGGATTCACCGGGCGAACACAAGCAGTGCTTGAGTTTCCGGTAATGCTATATCTTGGGCGCATCAGCTACGGTTTGTATGTGTTGCATGACTTCGCGGCGATCCCTGTTCGCCTGATTGCTGATGGGCTTGGAATGCCCGGTCTCAAATTCGGGCTGCCAGGATTTGTTTTGATGTCTATCGTAACTGTGGCAGGGGCTAGTCTTTCTTGGTACTGCCTCGAAGCGCCACTTAACCGACTCAAAAAACGATACCCGTACAGGAAAATGCGCTGAGGGAATCATAACGCTCATCAATCCTCGACAACGTGTTCCCTTCAAATGGAGTCAAGAATTGATTGAGCTGATTTCGGTTCCTAAGTGCGCAAATGACCAACGAACCTTTCATCCGGCTGTGCCCCCCTCGCCCGCAGGCGTTGATCTTAGCCCGATGACTGAAAACACCATCAGCCAAGACCCGGCCATAGTCGAATTCAAACGGGAATAAAACTCCGTTATTTTCCGGGAAAAGCCCTTATTCCAAGAGATGCCATTTTTGAAGCTGCCCGAGCAGAAAATACACATCTTCTGGATT
>JAZBPA010000167.1:0-12391 GCA_036351435.1 Candidatus Competibacteraceae bacterium | reverse complement strand
GTGGTGATGGGTTACTTAGTGGCTGTGATGGCCACTGAGACGTTTCACATGGCGCTGGCGCTGACCACCGGGTTTCTACTGGTTGGTCCGTTTTTAGCTATGGGGCTTTATGAACTCAGCCATTCCCTGGAGAAGGGCGAATCGCCGAGCTTAGGACAGTCTATGTTTGCTTGGCGTCACAACACGATGTCGATTCTGCTGTTCGGCATCGCCATCGGTTTGATTATGATCATTTGGGCGAGATTATCCGCGTTGCTGTTCGCGGTGATTTTCGTAGGCAGCACTTCCACTGTGGACAGCACGGCTGCCAATATCTTCTTCTCCGGCGACGGGTTAGTGTTTTTGCTGGTGTTCGGCGGGGTTGGTGCAATACTGGCGTGCTTGGTGTTTGCTGTCAGCGTGGTTTCCATTCCCATGCTATTGGATCGAGAAATCGACGTGGTTACCGCAGTGACTACCAGCGTTGTAGCAGTACGCGAGAATCCCGGACCGATGGCGCTGTGGGCAGCATTAATCGTGGTATTCACCGGCGTTGGATTGGCTCCCTTGTTCCTTGGCTTAGCCGTCACTATGCCGCTGATCGGTCATGCTACTTGGTATGCCTATCGAGATGTGGTCGTTGCCCCAATTGAGAGCAAACAGCCGGCTTGAAGCCGACTGTTTAAAGCTGCTTATATTTTTACGGGCATCCATTTACCCTTATATTCAATCGGACCAGAAGGTTGAGTCGGCATGGAATCGCCGACCTGTTCAACAGTGACCATCAATTGGCCCGGCATCATGGTCCGCTTATCGCGGGCCACAGGCAATACCATCTCATCGCCCTTATCCGGCAACATGCCTAGGGCGTACACTTGCTGAGAACCCTCGGGCTGTAACCACAACAGGCAGCGCACATCTTTAGGTAAATCCATTGGCTTCAAGCTTTTAACGAAAAGCCGATCCATGTCTTGTGGTGCACTGACCATCCAAGCCGACTGTTGGCTTTGGGTATTGTTGATCATAATCACATAGCCGGGCGTTTCCTGCGGAGTGTTTACCAACAGCACGACGGCCAATAATCCAGCCATAGCACTACTGCCAAGAGCTAAGCTACGCCATAGATTCAAACGTTCAAACCACCGGGGGCGCTGGGTTTCGGGAAACAAGCGCTGTTCAAGTCCGCTCCATGCAGCAGCAGGCGGTGCAACGGGGGGTGCTGATTCGGCCAGCTGATTAAGACGCAGCTCCCATTCGCGCACCTGGCGACGCAAGTTGGGATGGGCTTGCAAGAGCTTTTCGAAACGCTCTCGGGCGCGCCCCTTCAACGTACCCAGTGCGTACTCTGCGGCGAGCAGCTCAGTTAGGCGAGGATCTTGGTATCTCATTTGTCTTCTAAACAGGTCTTCAGGCGCATCAAACCTCGGCGTAACCAGGATTTTACCGTGCCCAGCGGGGTTGCCATGTGATGCGCCAATTCATCATGGGTCATGCCTTTGAAATAGGCTAACAGCATCGCTTGGCGTTGTGGGCCTTCCAGCTGCTTTAAACAGTTATGCAAGGCTTGTTCCTCGAAACCCTGACTCACTAATTCAGCGGGTCCGGCGGTATCATCCGCAATCCAATTGAACTCTTCTATGGGTTCTGATGCTGTAACCGGTTGACTGGAAGAACGCCTAATTAAATCAATCGCCTGATTGCGGGCGATGGCGCCCATCCACGTCAAGGGTTTGGCCAGATCAACACGAAAGTCACCGGCCCGGTTCCAAATTTTGACGTAACTTTCCTGCAACACTTCGCTGGCTAAGTCTTGGTCTTTAACTATACGCAAAACAAGACTGAATAGTTGCGCCGAGCTGGCACGATATAAACTCTCGAAAGCACGGCGGTCCTTGAGCGCACAACGGGCAAGCAGTTGAGCGAGTTCTTCGGTAGTTTGCATGGATAGGAAACTATTTTTCTCGATTGTCATTGCGGGTGTGGGACGATTAGCCCTGCCGGATCAGGCGCTAAGTAATTTACCCAAACCACCCCTGCTAAGTGAAGAGTGACGGTTTGACGCGCTGCAGTCAAATCAGCGTGCCTCAACTTTATCCTCATACTCGCACAGATCGTGAATAGGACAAACGCTACAACGCGGTTTACGGGCCAAACAGGTGTAGCGACCGTGTAAAATCAGCCAATGGTGCGCATGACGTTTAAATTCCGTCGGCACAACATCAAGCAGTTTTTTTTCGACGGCCAGCGGCGTTTTGCCCGGTGCCAGACCGGTGCGATTCGCGACCCGAAAAATATGGGTATCTACCGCAATAGTCGGTTCGTCAAACGCGATATTGAGGATCACATTGGCGGTTTTACGACCCACTCCCGGCAACGATTCCAATTCTTCTCGCGTGCGCGGCACCTGACTGTTATGACGATCAAGCAACACCGCACAGGTTTTGATGATATTAGCGGCTTTTGCCTTATAGAGGCCAATGGTTTTGATCCGTTCTTGCAAACCCGGTTCGCCCAAATTCAGCATCTTTTGCGGAGTATCGGCCACAGCGAACAGTGCTGGAGTCGCCTTGTTGACGCTCTTGTCGGTTGCTTGGGCGGACAGGATGACAGCGATCAACAGTTCAAAGGTGGAGGCATAGTGCAATTCCGTGCTCGGTTCGGGATCGGCTGCTTGCAGGCGAGTAAAAAGGGCGTGACAGTGTTCCGATGTCATAACATGGTGTTCAAATCGTGCGCTGATCTTTTTGGTATGCCGCCTTATCGCCCAGCGTGTTTTCACCGAATTCAGCTACAACCGTTGCGGGAGGCAAATACAGTTTGATAGTAGTGCCTTGGTTCACTTCACTGTCAATCGCAATATTCCCACCGGCTTGGCTAACCAAGCCATAGACCATACTCAGCCCAAAGCCACTGCCTTTGCCGTGTGGTTTTGTGGTAAACAGCGGTTCAAATGCCCGCTCCAGAACGTCAGCGCTCATCCCAACGCCGGTATCGCTGACTGCTAGCATAACGTAAGGCGTTGATCGCTCCTGTGTCTGCATGGCAAGCTCCTCCGACTCATGGCAAGTGTTCTCAGTCTTCAATGTCAACGTGCCCCCCTCGGGCATCGCATCGCGGGCGTTGAGGGCGAGATTGAGCAAGGCGTTTTCCAATTGCGCTGGGTCAATCAATGCCAGGGCTAAATCAGCTGCTAGGACAGTGTGGATAAGGATCGTGTCTCCCAAGGTGCGGCGCATCAGATCAATCATGCCGAGTATCAATTGATTCAAATCCGTGGGTTGCGCTTCTAACGGTTGACGACGTGAAAAAGTCAATAATCGACGGGTCAGCTTAGCGCCCCTTTCAACGGCGTCAAGTGCACGCCGGACCAGTGGTCGCAGCGAGGAATCATCGTTGAGTTGCTCGTCTACCCACTCCAGATTGCCTAAAATGACCGCCAATAGATTATTAAAGTCATGCGCAATACCGCCGGTGAGCTGGCCCAGCGCTTCCATTTTCTGTGCTTGGCGCAACTGGGCCTCGTCGATTTTACGCTGAGTGATGTCCCGGGACACCACGATGGCGGCAGGATGGGTCGTAAACGGCACCTCAATCGGCGCCGTGCGCGATTCGAACCAGCGCCGCCCCCGTGTTCCCGGCAGTTCGTATTCGGTGATCTCAATCTGGCGGGTGGCCAGCGCCCTCTGAATTATCTGTAACAGCGATTCAGCTAATGCTGGTTCATAGGTTTCGTGCAAGCATTTACCCTTGAGTGCCGTGGGTCCGGGATTGAATTGATTGTGCCGAGAAGTCAGCACCTCGATATAACGCCCTTCATTATCCAACACAAACACTGGATCGGGCAGAGCATCGACAATCGCCCGCAATCGCGCTTCGCTTTCCCGTAATGCGTCCTCGGTGCGGGTGCGCACGGCAATTTCCTGGGTCAGTGAATCATTGGTTGCCGCTAGTTCTGCAGTGCGTTCGCTAACCCGCTGTTCTAATAAGGCATTGGCATCACGTAATGCGGCCTGCGCGTGTTGCAGCGTAGTGCGCATGGCATTAAAAGCGTGGGTCAATGCGCCGATTTCATAACTGTCGTTGTCGTCTACCGGAATATCGTGATTGAGACGACCGGACGCTAATTGTCGGGTGGCCTCGGCCAGCGAGGCGATCGGGCGCGCCAAGTCTTCCGCCCGTTGCCGCGACATCGCATAAGCGACGCCCAGCATGCCGATGATTAAGGCTGCCAACAACCAAACCGCAACCGCACTCGCCGCTCGCGCCGAGTTAGCCTCCCGTGTCAACAGGGCCTGGGCATCGCTCGCCAAAGCCCTGGCTAAGGTGATTGCTCGTTCCGCTAGCGGTCCGGTTTCTTTTTCCATTGAGTTAAAAGTGACTCGCGCAGGCTCGTTATCGGGAGTACGGGCGAGTGCTTGGATTTTCCGTTGCGTAGCATATAACGCGTTGAGTAACCCAGTCAGTTCTTGCAAACGTTCCTGCTCGCAGACCTTATCCAAACTGTGTTGACAGCCTTGCAACAAGGCTAATGCCGGTTTGATTTCATTCTTCCATGCGGCTTGCCACTCCTCCAAGTAACGCCCATCGCCCGAACTCACCCAACCACGCAAACCCGCTAGAGAATGATGTACACCGGCTAAAATCTGCAAAGACGCCTGAGCCAAGGCCCCCCCCTCGTTGGCTAACAATACGATACGGGAGCGTAATCCGTAAGTGGAGGCCAAGGCAATGCATAACATGCCTAACCCGATCCAGGCGACCGATAAATGGGAAAACAGTAAGTGCCGGCTGAGTGGCCACTTGCGTGGGGTAAGCCTAGCCATCAGCCGTTGCCGAGAACAGCGCGTAACTGAGAAAGACTGGCCGGTTTAGTCAGTGTGGAAACGGAGCGTAGGCCGTTGAATTCGGCCAATCGTTTCGCGTTGCTGGCGTAGTCCGGGCTGAACCCGGTGGTGATGATCAGATCGGCGGTATAACCTTGCTGCAATAGCCACAGCAACAACTCATTGCCGTCGAAATCAGGGATGACCATATCCAGTAGAATCGTGGTCGGTTGGAAATCGGCATAACTGTCCTGCAATGCGCGACCGCTGTCGACAACCCGGACGTCATAACCCAGATCGACGGCGACCCGGCGTACGATTTCCCCGAACTCCAATTCGTCGTCAACGACCAGCAGACGTTTCTTGGCCATGTCCAATTTTTTTCAGTCGCCGTGAATTACCAATGCCACATTATACCCTGCTCAGTTTAAACATTCACATGAGCGCCGATCACCTCCAAAATCTGTTGGCCGTATTTGCGTGCAACGGTGGGACCGATACCGGTTACGGCTAACAAGTCAGCTGCGTTATCTGGCTGAGCGGCGGCTACCGCCACCAGCACTCGGTCGTTGAGGATATGAAAAGCTGGCACCTTACGCTTACGCGCCTCGCTGAGACGCCAGGCTTTGAGCGCCGTGACCAACTCCAATGGCGCTTCCGTCGGAGTAACATTTGACGAGCGTTTGCGGGGAGCGGCAGACACGGTGGATTTTTCTTCCGGCGGCGTATCTTTTAGTAATACCGTCGCACAGCCATCAGCACCACTTTGTCGGCCTGCCGGGGTCAGCTGAACCCGCCAGAACGGGATCAACTGGCCGTTTTTAGTAAAAGAGTCCTTGCGCATCTGCACCAGACCGGCATTGACTAAACCGGTCAGGATTTGATCAAACAACCGCCGTTCCACTTGGGGTTCGCTGTGCCGATGGAGTTGGCCGATCGCTTGGTCATCGCGCCAACGCAACGCATCCAATAGCTGCATGGCCAACCGCGTCTCTGCCGCGCTCAGATGACGCACCTGCTGCGCTACCGCATCACCGGGCGCGCACACATCGCACAGCCCGCAAGGCCGACCGTCATCTTCCTGATCGCCGAAGTGTTGCACCAGATGCAACATCCTGCAGCCGTAGGCACGGGCGAACTGAGTAATCAGATCCAGTTGACTGAGTTTATGCTGGCATTGATCCTGATACGGCCTGCCCCAATCGGGATTGCCCTGACTGATATTCTCCTCCGGGTCGATCCGCGCACCGCCGTGAATCCAGAGTTTTTCCAGGGCATTGTCGAACAAGTCCGGTTCTATACTCAGCCAATCACGCAGTACGGTTTTCGGTTGCCAATCGGCATTCAACGCCGCATAGATCCGGTCCAAGATGTCCCGATCCGGGTAGTCGCGATTGTGAAAGAATTCATGGGTACGGCGATCACCATAGGAATACAACAGAATCGCCCGTGCCGGCTCGCCGTCGCGGCCCGCCCGGCCGATTTCCTGATAATAACCTTCCAGAGAACTGGGCAAGGCGGTATGAATGACCGTGCGGATATTCGGCTTATCCACCCCCATGCCGAAAGCGATGGTAGCGACAATAACCTGTAACGCATCGGTGCCGAATCCGTTCTGAACCTGATCCCGATCCATGGTCGGCATTCCGGCATGGTAGGCGGCGGCGGGGAAATCCTCTCGCAGTATTTCGCTCAAGGTGTTGGCGTCTTTGCGGGTGGGCGCGTAGACAATGGCCGGGCGCCGGGCGGGGTCAGCGAGTATTCGGCGCACCACGGCAAACCGCTGACTGGGTTTGAGTTCGGCGATTTCTACGGCAATGTTGGTGCGGCGAAAGCCATGAATAAAGCGCTGCGCTTCCGGCATTCCCAATTGCGCGACGATGTCATCCTGCACCAGCGGGGTGGCGGTGGCGGTCAAGCCGATAATAGACGCGGGCCGCAGCGCCGGCAGATGGTGGCGCAACATACGGTAATCGGGACGAAAATCGTGGCCCCAATGGGAGATGCAGTGCGCTTCATCCACCGCAACCAGCACCGGCTTGCGTTTAGCCAGTAATGCAGGAAAACCGGGTACGCTGAGCCGCTCCGGGGCAATAAATAAAAAATCCAACCGGCCATTGAGGTAGTCCACACAGGCTTGGCGGGAACTCAGCCGGTCGCGGCCGGAATGAATCCGTTCGGCGCGGATTCCCAGTTCCTGCAGCTTGCTGACCTGGTCCTCCATCAAGGCGATGAGCGGGGAAATGACCAGGGTGGTTCCGGCACGAGCCAACCCAGGCAACTGATAACACAGCGATTTGCCGGCGCCGGTGGGCATCACCAACAACACATCTTTGCCTTGAGTGACGGCTTGACAGGCGGTTTCCTGATAAGGGCGAAAGGCATTCAAGCGGAATAACTGGGGCAACAGTTCGCCTAAGCGTTCCACAGGAGTGGGGCTACGGTCTTCCACCACCGCAGGGGCGGACTCGTAGGTTGCTGTAGCCGCATCGTTCACAGCATCTACCGGAGTAGGATTCCGCGTTGTAAGGGTTTTCTCGACCGCATCGCGCACATAAGTACGGATACCGGCCATGAACTCAACCAGCGTCGCCTCGCCGCGTTGAATACGGCGTAGTTGCGCTTCCCACTGGCCGGTCATGGCTGGGCTTTTGACATCGGACTGGATCGCCGTGATGAGCCGGATGCCTTTGTCGGTCGCAATCAAGGTCCGCCCCTTACGTTCCAGATACTGTCGTTTTAACAGGGTTTCAATGGTGTCCGCACGGGTGGCTGGCGTACCCAGGCCGGTTTCTTTCATGGCGGCGGACAGTTCTTTGTCTTCCAAGGTTTTGCCGGCTGTTTCCATAGCAGTCAGCAAGGTGGCTTCGGTGAAACGCGGGGGCGGACGAGTTTGTTTGCGCACGCTGTCAGCGGCTAGGACTTGTTGCGCTTGACCTTCGCTTAAACCCGCCGGTAACGCCTGGGTTTCCTCGCTCGCCGCCGACTCGGGTTTTTTGGTGCTGGCTGGCTTTTTATCCGATTGCTGGGAACCACCGACCTCCAGCACCTTCCAGCCGAGTTGTTCCACCACGGTGCCGGTGCTGTGGTAGCGGTCAAGCAACGGTTCAGCATCGGTTTGCGGGGTAGTGATCGCGGTAATTACCGTGGTGATCGACCAGATATGATCCTCATGCCAAGCAGCCAGCAGGCGACGGCAAATCAAATCGTAGATTTTCTGCTCATCGGCAGCGAGACCACGGGCCGGTAGCGGGGTGGGAATAATGGCGTGGTGATCGGTCACTTTGGAATCGTCCACGAAACGCCTGCTTAACGGTCGTTGCCCGGTACCCGGCGCTAAATCAGCTTGGTAAGGGCCTTGAATTGTCGCCACGATTTTATCCAAGGTGGCGGCGACATCCTTGGACAGATGCCGACTGTCGGTACGCGGATAACTGATCACCTTGCGTTGTTCGTAAAGCTGTTGCGCTAAAGTGAGGGTGGTATCGGCGCTGAAGCCATACAACCGATTGGCATGACGTTGCAGTTCGGTCAGATCGTACAGCAACGGCGGGGGTTGGCGCTTGGTTTCAGCTTTACGGGTTTCGATAGCGGCGGGTCCGCTCAGCGCACGAGCGACGATTTGCTCAGCTTCTTTACCATCGGCAGGTAATCGCTTGGCTTTTGGTTCGGGTTTGCGACCGCGAAACCAGGTGCCCTGATAAGTAACTATGTCGGCCTCATCCGTTGATGACGGGTTCTCAGGCTGAAACGTGGCGATCACTTCCAAGTAATCCTCGGGCACGAAGGCCCGAATAGCCAGTTCCCGCTCCGCCACCATCGCCAGAGTCGGGGTTTGCACGCGACCCACCGATAAGGTTTCGCCTAGAGCATCCCCAAAGGCTAAGGTGCAGGCCCGCGACAAATTCATACCGACCAGCCAATCCGCTTGGCTACGCCCCCGCGCAGCGTCCGCCAAAGGATCGTAATCGCGACCGTCGCGCAACCCCTGAAACCCTTTACGAATGGCGTCCGGAGTCAGCGAGGAAATCCACAACCGGCTGATCGGTTTACGGCAACCGGCAGCTTCGTAGATATACCGGAAAATCAGTTCCCCTTCCCGGCCCGCGTCGGTAGCGCAAACTACCCGCTTGACGGCGCGGTCGTTAATGATTTTGCGCACGACGGCAAACTGATCCTGGGTTCTGTCGCTGACGATCAGAGGCCATTCCTCGGGCAGCATAGGCAAACTGTTACGGCGCCAACGTTGCCAATCGGGATTGATTTGATGCGGTTCGGCCAGGGTGACCAAATGACCGATCGCCCAAGTAATCATGTAGCCGTTACCATGCAAGTGCCCGTCACCGCGCTGGGTTGCACCCAGCACTTTGGCGATGTCCCGCGCAACGGCGGGTTTTTCGGCAACGACGACGATAGTCATGAATAAGTAGAGAACGACATCCGCATCGACTCAGGCAGCACGGAAAAAAACCGCCAGTGCTTGTTTCAGCGTTTCGGACTCGGCTGATGTACCGGCATGTTCGAAATGCCCGGCTTGCAATACGAACAAGTCCTTGGGTCCGGCCAGCGCATTGTAAATGGCGTATTGACCGGGCGGTGGCACGGCGGGATCGAACAATGCAGCTGCTACGTGGACCGGGATGTTTATGTGTTTAGCCGCCGCAGCGCCGTCGAAATAGCTCAACACGTCGAGCACATCACCCCGGCGTTGATTGTAACGGCGCACTGCCTCGCCACTGCCGACGCAAGGCCAATGCAAACGCATCGGTTGCTGGCCAAAACTGGGTACGTTCAAATGCGCCTTTTGGAAACGCTGATCCCAAGCCAAACCCAGCGCCCCAATACCGCCACCGAAGCTGATGCCCAGATAATCCAGATGCTTCGCCGCTTCCGGCACCAGTTCGACCAGGGCAGATGCCGCACACCACAGCGTATCAGCAGTACAGCGGCCCAAGATGTAAGCGTGACGATTCTGAATGCTGTGTAGCACATGCCAAGCAGGATCGGCGGAGATGGCCTGCGTCGCGCTGCGCGACAAACCACGGGCACAGGGGAAAATCATGGCGGCGCGGGCAATCGGAATATCCCAATCCGGTCCGTCTCGCCCGCCGTAACCGTGGCCGATCACCACCCCTCGCTCGACCGGTTCATGACGCGGCAGCAACACCCAACCGTGGACGCGGAACCGGTCCAGCGAAAAAAACTCGACATCGAATAGGCGGTATTGGTCATGCCGGCAATCCACCTCATGCCAAGCGGGTTGGACGGTGATTTGCCGGGCGCACTCGTACAAGGTTTGCCAAAAAACCGCAAAGTCTTCCGGCTCTTCAGGCGCAGGGACTTGCAGCAGGCCGTTAAGGTCATATCCATAGTGGGGATCGAAAGGAAACGGGTGGGAAAAGTGCATGATTGATCGTTAGGTTGATGCGGGAAGGGGCATTATATAAGCAATCTTAGGCGGTACGCAGTTGGATCAATGACTTTTTAGACCATCGTCTTTATCCAACGTGGGGCTTAAGTGATTCAACCGGCGTATGATCATGCTATTCTGTACGGAAATAATCCGTAAGAGTCTATGCCATGCATGAAACCACTGATCGTTTTGATATTCGTCTACCAGCCAACGCCAAGCGATTGCTAGTGGAGGCCGCCGATATCAGCGGCAATACCCTATCCGGGCTGGTGCTAAATGCCGCACTGGATAAAGCGCGGGAGATTCTGGAAGCCCACCGTCATTTCACGCTCAGTGCTGAGGAATGGCAGCGCTTTACCCGTACCCTGGAACATCCGCCGGAGCCGACCGAGGTTCTGAAAGCCGCGTGGCGTGATTACGAAAATGCCAAACAGGAATGAGAATTGTCCCGTTCGACTCCCGACGGCATGATCGTAGCCGCTTCGCCAGCGGCGATGCTGGGTTGGACGAATACCTGCGACGCTATGCCGGACAAGCCCAACGTAACGGTCTCGCGCAAGTTTATGTGGCCGTGGAAGAGGCGGGCAATAAAGTCCTGGGTTATTATTCGCTTTCGGCGGCCTCCGTTCGCCATGAGGACTTACCCGCTGATCTCGCCTGCAAAGTACCGAAACACCCCTTGCCGGCTGTGCTGATCGGGCGTATGGCTAGCGACAGCACAGCCCGCCAGTTTGGACTCCGGGTTGGCTCGCGCCTACTGATCGACGCCCTCAAACAAACGCTCCACGCTGCCGAAACCATCGGCGTGCGATGCGTTGTCGTGGACAGCAAACCAGTAGCTTTAGGCTTCTACAATCGTTTTGGCTTTATCCCGCTAAAGCAAGACGGTCTCCAACTCTACCTGCCGGTGGGTACCATCCGAAAAATGCAAGCAACCTCCAAATGAGGTCGCTTAACCCAACCAAACAGAATAAAGACCATGAAAAAGCGAGTGTTGATCATCTACACGGGCGGTACAATCGGGATGAAGCGTTCCGCGAATGGTTATGTCCCCGAGACCGGGTTAGAAAAGCTGTTAGCGGAAATGAACCCGCCCGATCCGGATTTGGATATGCCGGAGTACGTGGTGCACGAGTGTCCGCGGCTCATCGACAGCGCTAACTTGCATCCGCAGGACTGGTATCGGATCGCTAACCTGTTAGTAGATCAGTATGACCAATACGATGGTTTTGTCGTCCTGCACGGTACCGATACGATGGCCTATACCGCTTCAGCGCTGTCCTTTGTGCTACAAGGATTGGCCAAATCGGTCATCATCACCGGCTCGCAGATTCCGCTGTGGGAGATGCGCAACGACGCCCGCAATAATTTGCTGACTGCCTTGGTGTTGGCTGCACATCATCCGATTCCGGAGGTGAGTTTGTATTTCAACGGCCGACTGATGCGCGGCAACCGCACCACTAAAGCCAAGGCCGAGGCTTTAGATGCCTTCGATTCACCGAATTATCCGCCATTGGCGAAAGTCGGTATCCACATCGAAATCGACCGCAACGCCATTTTAAAGTGGGACCATGCCGAGCGTTTCCAATTACCCGAACAGAACGGTGACCGAGTCGCGGTATTAAAACTGTTTCCGGGTATCTCGGCTAATCTTTTGGCCCGGGTGCTCGAACCCCCGTTAAAGGGCGTGATTCTCGAATCTTACGGAATCGGTTCCGGACCTATTGAATATTCGGATTTTCTGGAAGTGCTATCGGCTGCTACAGAACGCGGAGTTACCGTGGTGGCTGTGTCGCAGTGCTTCGAAGGCCGAGTCGATCTAACCCGCTATGCGGTTGGCGTGGCGCTGGCTAAGGCTGGTGTAATCAGCGGCTTTGACATGACCACGGAAGCGGCTTACACCAAATTGAATCATCTATTGGCGATGGGTTTACCGAATGCGGAGGTCCGGCGCTGTATGCCAATGAATTTATGCGGGGAGTTGTGCGCAGTTGATTAAACGGTAAATCTTCTCATTGAGGTAAGGCAAACCGCGATCCTGAAAACGGGGACTTTCCGGTAACGCATCATGGGTTTTCAATAGCTCAACGACGTAGTGTCCACTGTAAAGCGCCCGTACTTCCTCCTCCCTTACACAGAACGGTGGCCCATTCATGAGTTCCTGGGGATATTCCAG
>JAZBPA010000166.1:0-2310 GCA_036351435.1 Candidatus Competibacteraceae bacterium | reverse complement strand
CAGGAATGATTTCATGCCTAATGTATACCAATGCATCCAAGGACGGCTCTGAAGGACATCGACAAATCGTTCGAGGCTCTGGCACAGCGGGCCATGCAGCGGCCGATAATCTATCGTAATGAGCGCGATATATGCGGAAAATAAGTGAGGCTTTCAACTCAACCGTGCTAACAGTAGGTGCAACATATTAGGTGACATGGCTCCGGCATTCCGCTATGTTTGCCGCATGCAAATCCACGTTCGCTCATTTATCTTCTTTGTATCCTTCTGCCTGCTGGCCATGCAGATGAGCGGGCTGCATTTGCATATTGACGCATCCGGTGAGCCTGCAGGATTGCACGGCGCCCATCTCCATCATGACGATGCTTCAGGCCATGCTCACAGCGCCGAAATCGATGTCCAGCTTCTGGAACAACTCGGTGCTACCTGGTCCAAACTAATCCCATTAATCCTGTTCTGCGCCATTCTGCTGGTAGTCCGAGGCTGGTTGCAGCGGCGAATTTGGATACCCCCAACCCAGGTTGGTAGGCTTTGCCGCCAGGGCCACTGGCGACCTCCTCTGCGCGCACCACCCCAAACCCACTAAATCCTGTCCCTCGCGCCACGAGCACTCGTTGCGGCTCATGGCATTGCGCAATTAATAATCGCGTCGTACCGACGTGGGGAAAACATCTATGTGGGGTTTACTTACTCACCGCGCCAGAGCGTGGTGTGGGCTGATAGCGCTCAGCCTTCTTTCTATCACTCAAATTACGGCAGCTGCTTCGACCGGCAGTATTCGCCTGGAAGATGCTATCGACAGGACGCTGGCAAGCAATCCTGAGCTGGTCGCATTCGGCTACCAGATCGAGGCTCAACAGGGCCGCCTGACGCAAGCGCAGGTCACGCCCAGCCCCGAGTTGGGGTTGATGGTGGAAAACGCATTGGGCTCTGGCGACTATGAGGCGTTCGATGGCGCAGAAAGCACGTTAAGCCTGGGCTGGGTACTGGAACGCGGGAAACGTGAACTGTATGTAAACGCCGCTCGCGCCGGTGTTTCCGCTCTGGAAGCGCAGAGCGAGATTCATCGCCTTGATGCCATTGCCCGCACCACCTACCTGTTTCTGGAAAATCTCAGATACCAGGAACACTTGCGTCTGGCGCATGAGGCGACCGCACTTGCTGAGCAGACAGTCGCTACCGTGCGTAAACGAGCGAACGCAGCTCTGGCGCCCACCGCCGACGTCGCAAGGGCGGAGGCGGAATTAGCACGCGTGCGTCTAGCGGCAGAGGATATCAGCCACGAACTCAAGACAGCCAGACGCTGGCTGGCTGCGCAGTGGGGTGAACCGCAAGCCGACTTCACCAAGGTTGTGGGCGATCCTCACCAACTGCCGTCACCCGGGAGTTTTACACGGCTGCTGGATGAAGTGGATCGGAATCCCAATCTTTCCGCCTATCTCAGCCAGAGTCGGTTGCGTGAAGCGGAACTACGTTCAGCCGAGGCTCAAGCAAAACCCGACTGGCGTTTCAATGCCGGCATCCGCCGCCTGGAACTCACTAACGATAACGCATTCGTGGCCGGTGTTGTCATTCCGTTGACAAGCTCAAATCGCAACCAGGGCCGGGTTACTGAAGCACGGGCTAACCTGCATCGGGCAGAGGCAGATCGCGTGGCCACCCGACTACAGATTGAGACACAGCTTTTTGACGTTTACGAGGCGCTGCAACACAGCCTGCATCGGTCCAGAGCGTTACGGGAAGAGGTGCTCCCACGCCTGGAAAAGGCCGTTTCAGAAACACAACGCGCCTTTGTCGCGGGCCGCTACAGCTATTACGAATTGCAGGTGTTACAGACAGAGCTCATAGCGACGCGCGCAGATGTTCTGGACGCCGCTATCGAGGCACATCAGCGCTTGATTGAAATAGAACGATTGACCGGGGTGGCGATGCCGTCTGCGGTCCTGAATCCATGAGGTTTTTTATGACGAATATATTGAAAAGTATTGCGCCGATTGCGCTTGTTCTTGGCCTCGTTGGCTGTGGCGGCTCGTCCCCGGGACACAACGATCACGCACAAAATGATCAAAGTCCACACGGCGAAACCGCTGCTGCGGAAGTCTCAAAGGGACCGCACGGCGGCCGCTTGTTGGTAGACGGAGGCTTCGCGCTGGAGCTTGCCATTTTTGAGACTGGGGTGCCGCCGGAGTTTCATGCATGGATCACAGAAGATGGTGTGCCAGTACCGCCCGGCGAAGTGGATTTGACCATAACGTTGACTCGCCTGGGCGGAGTGAAGGACGAGATCAGCTTCGAACCAAAGGATGACTT
>JAZBPA010000165.1:0-2423 GCA_036351435.1 Candidatus Competibacteraceae bacterium | reverse complement strand
TTGAGGGATGTCCACCATCGTTCCCAATAAGGGGCTGCCGTCCAGGTCAAAGGGGCTGGAGGATATCAGGCCTTTGCCATCGGGGCCACTTGCGGGAAGCGCTGTCATGTTCAACTGCTGCCCCCAGCGCAGCCGCTGCGAATCGGCCACGATGCGACCCCGTCGATCCAGCACCATGGTGAGCAGACCGGCATCCACCGGCAGGTGACTGATGAACTCGGAGAGTTTATCAAGAGTGATTTCGCCAATGACAACCATATCGGACCGCGGGACGGTCACCGCCACCGCCAGCTGGCTGCTTGCGGTGGAAAGAAAAGTCTCCGACCAGACGGACTTTCCCAGTTGGCGGGCCATTTGGAGAAAGCGGCGGCCGGAAAGATCCATGCCCAGCAAATCATCACGCTTTGAACGGCGCAGCCGAGAAAGGCCCACACTGTTGATGATGTCATCCCGGTTGGCAGCAATGTAAATCGTTTCGAAGACATCGCCGTTGCCGCACTGGGCATCCAGCAGGCCAATCAACTCCGATTCCGAATGCGATGCTTGGGACTCCACGAAATTGGCCAGGGCCACCAGCTGACGCTCGCCGCCCATCAGGTGGGCCGATACCTGGCCGGCGATGGCGCGGGCGATTGCTTCATGCTGAATTCCTGTATTGGTACGCATCTGCGGCATCAGGAACTGCCACACGAGGAAGGCGATAATGACCACCGGCAGGGCGGCTATCATTCCAAACTGAAGCGACAAATAGCGGCGAAGCGACATCGGCGATTTCATGGGATCACTCCAGGACGACGAACTTCCGGTTCCGGACAATGCTGATGGATGCATTCTTCCGCTTGACATCACCGAACGCATCAAAGCTGAACTCGCCTTGCAGGCCTTCGAACGATCGCAGTGAGAGAATGGTTTCCTTGAGGCTCTGGCCTTGCTTTTGATCGCGAATGGCGGTCAGTACCACCTGGGTGGCATCGTGCGTATAAACCCCGGGGAAACCCGGTTCACGATGATAGCGTTCAAGATAGGCTTTTCGGAATGCCTGGTAGCGGGGTGCCTGGCTGTCGCGATCGAAGGTTTGTACCACGGTGACGCCTTCGACAGCTTTGCCGCCCAGTTCCAGCAGCCGCTCGGTGGCCCCCCAGTCGGCCAGTGTAATAAGGATGTCGGGATCGACTTTGCGAATCTGTTGGCACAGCAGCGCTGAATCCATGGAGTTGGCAATGATCAGCACGCCGTCGGGATCCGTGGCCAACAGTTCACGGCCAATATCCAGAAAGGTTCGACCGTCGGCGGTGTTGAATCCGATGGCGGCAATGATTTCCCCGCCGGCGGCGGTGAAGGGAGCTTTAAAGTTTTCCAGCCAGTTTTCGCAGAAAGAGCGGTTTCCCCGGTCATAGGCCGCAGCGATGCGGCGCATGTCGCCGGACTTAATGTGGTAACGGGCACTCCTGCCGGCATATTCACGGGTCGTCGCAGAAACCCGGAAAAAATAATCGTCACGGCCGGATAGCTGCTGGGTGGTGACGGTGGGGCTGACGTTGATTACGCGGGCGTCGTTCAAGAGGGGGGTGACGGCCAGGCCCATGTCGCTGGTCATGGGTCCGACAATAGCAGCCACGCCTTCGCTGATCAGTTCACGCACGACTTGTCGGGCGATATCGGGGTTCTGCTGGTCGTCTTTGATGAGAAGCTGCACCCGGCGGCCGGCAATACCGCCATCCAGATTGCACTGTTCAACGAGCAACTGAGCGGCGTCCCGCCCCGAAATGCCTAAATCCGCAACTCTGCCGGAGGTGCCCCCCACAAAGCCAATACGAATGGGCTCCGTGGCGTTGCAACCCAGAAAAACGATACTGATGAATAAGCTTGCTGGAACCCATCGCCAAAAGGATCGTTTCATGCGGTTGACAGCTCTCATGGGAGAAGTTCTCCTTCCGAAGGGCGGTGCCGATGGGAACAGCGGCATGACGGTTATTCGATTAATTTAAGAATCTTGGCGGATTGGTTGAGAACGCAGTACCTTCCGTTTTAACCGCCGTTGTGTTATGAAGCAGAAAACTGGCCAAAGTAAAAGCGGCCCGTTATCATACGGTCATGTCTCGTTTCAGCTAATGACGGCAATCGCGACTGTCATGGGCCGGTAGAACCACGCGAGTGGATAAGTCTTACTGAGGTTTTCTATAGTAAGGTCAGCATATATCAACTAATTGTATATTTCAACCAAGCGCAAGCCGTTTGCCGGCCTGCGCATGACGTTTCTCAACAGCCTTCAATATGGATGACCCAATGTCTATTATTGAAACGCCTTCCATCGTTGCTGCAACAAAAAAGGATATCGATCGCCTGGCCCGGCTGATCCGACGCAGCTATGCCGATGTGGCCCGCCGGTTCGAACTGACCCCGCAAAACTGCCCCAAGCACCC
>JAZBPA010000164.1:0-3503 GCA_036351435.1 Candidatus Competibacteraceae bacterium | reverse complement strand
TAATCCGAGTACGCGTAGTCATGAGCGAAATGCAAGGCGCGGTCCACGAAGGCGGTAATATCCGCCCGGCTATAGACCGGTTCCTCCAGCGGTTCCAACGCCACTAAACGGTTTTCCCGATCCAGCGACAACACTTGGGGCGGTGGCTCATACGCCCACAGGACAATAACGCATGCCCCCAGGAGTAAATTACCTAACCCACTGATGAGGGCGACAGCCACCGCACGCGTCGCGATCCACTGATAGAACGCCAGCCGTTGCCCGAAGGCGTGTTGCACCTTTGACGTCTCCACCACGGTGACCTCACAAGGCTTGGTCAAGGAGGGAGCGGCCATGGGAGGGTTCTACCGGTGCTGGGGTTGGTGCGGTGGACGGCGACTCCTGATGTTGACTGGCTCCTGGTGGAATGGGTTCTGGCGGAATGGGTATCGCGGGGATTGGGCTAAAGCCGATGTCCCAGATGCTCAGATTCAACACGTTGAGACAATCACCGCGCTGAGCATAGGCGCTACCGTTTAGGGCGAGTAGCACGACGTACAGCGGTAAGCGTCTTAACATTTTAGCACCCTATATTGCGCTATATTTTAATCTATGATTAACATATAGCACTAATTGACTTATATGTTGTTATATTATTTGCCGTATAGGGGCCTGTCAATGTCACCACGTACTCTTTTGTTATTGTTGGCCCTGACCAGCCTCGCTTTACCCCTCGCGGTAGCACAGGAATCCCCGCCCGAACCGCCGCCGGATTCTGGCTCATTGCTGGACCAAGTAAAAAGCCTATGGCCTCCCGATACTGACCTGAGTTATCAGTACATCGTTTATCTCTTCGGCAAGGGGGTGACGACACTGACGGGCATTGGCGATGCGCCAAGCACGACCCTGCCCACCATCGCGTTGACTTCGCTGGGGGCGATCTTCGTCGTGCTGGCGGGTGGCTATATTGTCTGGCGAACCGTCCAGGGTATTTTTCTAGGCGCCCACCGTTGCCAGTGGATCGGCGAGACTAAAACCTCTGTGGCAGTGATTGGACCGGTTGTGGGTTTTCTGCTGGTGATTCCGATTCCCGCCATCCAGGGATTGACCATTGCCCATTCGCTGCCGATCTATGCCGCAGTGACCGGCATCGGTATCGGCAATGTGGCGACAGCGGCAGTGATAGATGCCTACGGAGAGTTTCCTTTGGTGGGGTTGTCCTCAAATAAATTCATTGATCCAGTGGCTTTTGAGAGTGCCATGACCCAGCTCAATGCGCATGTCTGTATCCGCGTTATGAATGACACGGAAGGCGTGGCGCTGGGGCGCACGGAAGAAACGATGACGAAAACCGCGAATGATCTGAAAGGATCGCCGGGGGTGATTCCAGGTCTGCCGCCAGGGCCGGGCGCGCGAAAGTACGATGCGCTAATTCAGGAGGCCGCGGCTAAATACGGCGTACCACCGGCGCTGATTCATGCCGTGATTCAGCAGGAGTCCAGATATAATCCGCGGGCCAAATCGAAAGCAGGCGCGATGGGGTTGATGCAATTGATGCCCGGAACCGCGAAGGACATGGGCGTGGCCGATCCCTGGGATCCGCGTCAGAACATCATGGGCGGTACCAAGTACCTGGCGTTGATGCTCAAGCTATTTGGCGGCGATATAACCGTGGCGTTGGCCGCTTATAACGCCGGACCGGGGAATGTAAAAAAGTACGGCGGTATCCCGCCCTTCAAAGAAACGCAACACTACGTCAAGGTTGTCATGGGTCATTACAACCGGCTGGTAGCCAACGGCATCCCGGGCGGCGTAGCGGGCACGCTGCATATGCGGCGGATCATGTGGGGAGGCGCACCGTATGCCAAGAACTTCTGCGGCGAGTTGGAGTACCCGTTTGCTTACACGACCACCCAGGATGAGTCTGCCTCGCAAATGGCGGATGCGTTGCACACGGCGCGCGACGAGGAAATGTTGCGGCTCGAACAGGCGATGGCCGCGGTAGCGAACGAATTGGTAGACGGTGACGGTTCGCAGGATGCCATGGTGGGCAGAATGCTCAGCGCCATCATGGACTTCGATCTGGGCTTGCACAGTCAAGCCTTGCAAGCCTTCAACCACTACGCCCAGCCGACGATGGAGGAATTTATTGCGGGTGTAAAGGACGAGGGCTGGTCGACGTTGGGTGAGTATTTTATGAAGTTGGCCGAGTTACAGGAAGTGGTGGCTTCGTCCACGGAAGGCATTGTCGCCAAATCGGTCTCAACGTCGGAGATCAACACCACGCAAAAAACGGAAGTGATGTTGAAGGGCCACCTGGCGCAAGTTGAAGCCTTGGTAAACAGGATGGAACGTGGCGTAACCCAGGCACAACGGATTGAACTGGCTAAAGACATCGCGCAACGCCGTGGCCTACAGTTAGTTGGCGATCAAATCGAAGATTACACCACGAGCTGGGCCGATGCGCGCATGCAACATTTTCAGCGGGAGATCGCCATTACCCAACATCCGTTCGGGCGGCAGTATCGTGAGGCAAGCCGGGATGGCAAGCTGAATGGCTTTGACGCGACGATTGACGATATTTTACAGAAGATAGCGGCAGGTTCGGATCGATTTCCGCTGCTCAAATATCAGGAAATCGGTAAAACAATGATCGGCGCGGGGGTGACCTCTACCGCGGTGTCGTGGTGGTTGCCGGAACGGTTTGGCGGCGGGGTCGCAAGTGTTGTAGGCACCGTGTTATTGGTGCTGGGTTATCTCCTGGCGATTTTTTTACCGTTGTTGCCGCTGCTGATCTGGTTTATCGCCGTACTGGGTTGGTTCTTGAATTTTATCGTACTGCTGTTAATCGCACCCCTTTTCGGGCTGTTTCACATCAACCTTCCCCGTGCCAAGGCCGGTTATTTTGCGCTACTACGGCTGATGCTTTATCCGGCCATGCTGGTGATGTCACTGGTATTGGTGGCCGGGTTGCTGGTAGTTGTCGACACGATCATCGATCGCACGATCGTGACCAGCTTGATCAGCACTGCGCGTGGTGGCGAGTACACGATGGCGATTGGGGTGCTCATACTGTACGCCATCGTGGTGATTGCCTCGGCTGTCTTTGTAACCCGCCTGATGGTTATCTTGATCGAGTATTTCTACGCAGCGGTGCACGTCGAGGATCGACCCTTACTGCGTGTCGATCACGAACGAGAGACCCGCCGCTTTGGTAAACCATTTTGAACACGGAGGATGAACGCGATGCGCACGCTATTGATCATTGCAACACTGGTTATGGGCAGCGCTTGTGGCGGCGCCAAGCAGGCTGATTGCAACGCCTCAGCTTCGTATTCGATCCAGGGGTTTTGGTTATGTGGAACGGGATTTGGAAAGGATGTCGTCTTGTTGGCTTTCGATGAGCAACACACGGTCACCTATAAATGGCGCGTTGACGGCGGTCAGTTTGAAACCGAGTCGGGGCCTTATCGGGTGCTGACGGCAGGTCCACCGATGGTGATCGATTGGCCGTTTGAATTTAT
>JAZBPA010000163.1:0-14367 GCA_036351435.1 Candidatus Competibacteraceae bacterium | reverse complement strand
ATTTCCTCGACTTCCATGATTTCTATCGACAAGGTGTCATCTTGTTCTCTCACGATGACGTGTCCGCCATTCACTAACCGACCGAATAATAATTCTTCCGCCAAAGGCTTCTTGATATTCTCCTGAATGACTCTGGCCATGGGACGTGCTCCCATTTTTGGATCGTAGCCGCGCGTTGCCAACCAAGTGCGGGCAGCCTCGTCGACCTCCACGGTCACTCCCTTCGGTTCTAGTTGCGCCTCCAATTCGATGATGAACTTGTCCACCACGTGATTGATCGTGGCAACGTCAAGCGCCTTGAATTGAATAATCGCGTCTAAACGATTGCGAAATTCTGGAGAAAACATCCGTTTGATGAATTCCATTCCATCACTGCTGTGATCCTGTGCGGTGAAACCGATGGAGGGGCGATCCATCTGCTCTGCGCCGGCATTGGTGGTCATGACGATGATGACGTTACGAAAATCAGCTTTGCGGCCATTGTTATCGGTCAGTGTCCCGTGGTCCATAACCTGTAATAGCAGGTTGAATACATCTGGATGCGCTTTCTCAATTTCATCTAACAATAGTACCGCGTGAGGATGCTTGAGAATGGCATCGGTTAGCAGCCCGCCTTGATCGAAGCCGACATAACCCGGTGGGGCGCCGATCAGGCGTGATACGGTATGTCGCTCCATGTACTCAGACATATCGAAGCGGACCAACTCAATCGCCATGACATTGGATAACTGCTTGGTGACTTCGGTCTTGCCGACCCCGGTCGGGCCAGCAAACAAAAAACAGCCAATCGGTTTTTGTTCGTTGCCTAAACCGGCGCGCGACATCTTGATGGCATTGGATAAGGTGCCGATAGCCTCATCCTGTCCGAATACCACTAATTTCAAATCGCGTTCCAGATTGCGCAGCACATCCTTATCTGAGGCTGAAACACTCTTCGGCGGTATGCGGGCGATTTTGGCGATAATCGCTTCAATTTCCGTGACCCCAACTACCTTTTTACGTTTGGCTGCTGGCAAAAGACGTTGGCTCGCACCAGCCTCATCAATGACATCAATGGCTTTGTCCGGCAGGTGGCGGTCGTTGATATAGCGAGACGCCAATTCAACCGCTGTACGCAAGGCTTTAGATGAATATTTGACGTCGTGGTGCTCTTCGAAACGGGTTTTGAGCCCCTTAAGAATTTGATAGGTCTCTTCTTCGGATGGCTCAGGTATATCGATTTTCTGAAAGCGCCGCGCTAGTGCACGATCTTTTTCGAAAATGCCCCGGTATTCCTGATAAGTAGTGGAGCCGATACACTTGAGTTCCCCCGAGGCTAACATGGGCTTGATCAGGTTAGAGGCATCCATGACGCCGCCCGAAGCAGCGCCTGCACCGATCAGAGTATGGATTTCGTCGATGAACAGAACGGCATTACGCTGTTTACGGAGTTGCGCCAACACCGCCTTGAGACGTTTTTCGAAGTCGCCACGATATTTAGTGCCGGCCACCAAAGAACCGAGATCCAAGGCATAGATGACCGCATTTTCGAGCACTTCCGGGACTTGCGCATCGACGATTAATTTCGCCAGTCCTTCAGCAATCGCGGTTTTGCCTACCCCCGCCTCACCGACAAACAGGGGATTGTTTTTGCGGCGTCGACAGAGAATCTGAATGGTCCGTTCGACTTCGGTTTCCCGACCGATCAACGGGTCGATGCGGCCCTGTCGGGCTAATTCGTTCAAGTTGCTGGCGAAGTTATCCAGTGGTCGGGAACTTTGCGTGTCACCGCTGGTTTCCTCGTCGTTCCCGGAGGAAGGCATCTCATTATCGTCCGATACTTTGGAAATACCATGAGAAATGTAATTCACCACATCAAGGCGGCTGACATCTTGTTGTTTAAGGCAATAGACCGCCTGAGATTCTTGCTCACCGAAGATGGCTACCAGCACATTAGCCCCGGTGACTTCCTTGTTGCCGGATGATTGCACATGGAGCACGGCGCGTTGTAAAACACGCTGAAACCCCAGAGTGGGCTGGGTTTCACGCGGATCGCCGGTGCTGAGAATCGGCGTGCTTTCACGAATGAACGTTTGCAACTCACGCCGCAAGCGGTCCAGATTACCGCCACAGGCCCTCAGCACCTCCGCGGCTGAAGGATTATCAAGCAAGGCCAGCAGCAAGTGTTCTACGGTCATAAACTCATGCCGTCGATCGCGAGCTTCCTTGAACGCGAGGTTAATGGAAAACTCCAGGTCCTTGCTCAACATAATGTAGACCTCATCGTATTTAAGGTTAAGCCTCTTCCATGGTACACATCAGCGGATGTTGATGGCTGCGCGAGTAATCATTGACTTGCGCGACTTTAGTTTCCGCTATTTCGTGAGTATAAACACCACATATTCCTTTGCCTCGGGTGTGTACGTGCAGCATGATCTGAGTGGCCTTCTCACGACTCATCGCAAAGAATTGCTCCAGAATTTGCACGACGAACTCCATCGGTGTGTAATCGTCATTCAATAAGATGACTTTGTATAAACGTGGTTGTTTGAGCTTGGGCTTCGCCTGTTCTACGGCAAGGCCGTTATCGCCGTTGGCAGGATTGTTACTTTCCGTGCTCATTGGGTATACCGTCAGTTATCAGGGCGCTCACTATTCAGAGTAGCAACATCCCATAAAATTTACAGCCTCCACCACGAGTAAGCAATTTTTATACCCCGGCGCAAGTAAGAAGCGAGTTTTTATCGCGCTCAACCGTAAGCCGTATTAAGCTTAGCCGCCATGACGAAATCGTTTTCATGGAGCCCACCAATCTTATGGGTATAGTAAACCACTGTGGCATAGCCCCAACCAAATGAAATATCCGGGTGATGATCCTCCTGTTCGGCGATTTCACCGACTCGGTTGACGAATGCCAACGCAGCAGCGAAGCTGTTAAAAACAAACCGGCGTTCCAATCGAGTGCCTTCCTGGGTTAATGACCAACCGGGGGTTTGCGCCAACAGACTTTCTGCTGTTTCCTGAGCTAACGGGGGTACCCCTCCCTGGCAAGGCACACAGCTTTTTTCGGATAAATTCATGAATAACCTCTCGCCTATCGATAGGGCGGCGACTGACCGTACTGCTCTATAGATCGTGAAGGTGGAAAAAAAATCCGCTACAGTATATCTCCAAACGATTGCCCCAAACCATGGGGATTGTGCCGCGCGCCTAATCCCAACACGGCGGGCTTATGATTAGAGCTGCAAACCCATGATTTGGACAGCGCATGTCACCGTAGCGACCGTAGTGGAATACAACGGACGGTTTCTTATGGTGGAAGAATTGATTGACGGCCGCATTATGTTTAACCAGCCAGCCGGTCATCTGGAGAATAACGAAACATTGCTCGCTGCCGCAGTTCGCGAAACACGCGAAGAAACCGCCTGGCAGGTCGAACCCGAAGCTTTGGTCGGGATATACCAATGGCAGCACCCGGGTAACGGTGAAACCTTCATTCGGTTCAGTTATGCTGCCGTGCGTCGCCAACATCATCCCGATCAACCCTTGGATAAGGGGATTCAACGCGCGGTTTGGTTAACCCAGGCAGAGATAACTGCTTTACAAGCTCAGTGGCGCAGTCCGATGGTCATGCGCTGTATTGAAGATTATCTGGCAGGGCACCGCTATCCGTTGAATCTAATCACCGCAATGCCTTCGGATTAAACCACTCGCACTATAATAGTGCGGCACTGCTTCTACAGGTCGAAGGTTGCCACAACCGGGGTATGATCGGAAGGCCTTTCCAAATGACGCGGGGTTTTATCAATCCAGCAAGCAGTACAAAGCGAGGCTAACGCCGTACTAACCAAGATTAAATCGATACGCAAACCATGGTTGCGGCGAAACCCGGCAGCCCGATAATCCCACCAGCTGTAACTCGCCGGTTCTTGCTCAAACAGCCGGAACGCATCACGCAGGCCCAAAGTGAGCAACTGTTGCAGCGCAGACCGTTCAGGTTCACTGCATAACACTTGGCCGGACCAAACCTGTGGGTCGTAAACATCACGATCCTCTGGGGCAATGTTAAAATCACCCAGCACTACAAAGTAGGTGTGATTGGCCAGTTGCTCTTGTAGATGACTGATTAGTTTATCTAACCAAGCCAATTTATAGGCATATTTTTCTGTGCCGACTGCTTGGCCGTTAGGTACGTAAACATTCAGTATCCGTAACGGTCCGATAGTCGCACCCAAAACCCGGCGTTGTGGATCTTGCAAGTCGGGCAAGTCCTGTACCGGATCAGTGGCAGGAGAACGGCTGAACAAGGCGACCCCGTTGTACGTTTTCTGGCCGGAAAATAATGTCTGATAACCAGCTGCTATCAGCGCTTGGAGGGGAAAGTCGGGATCGGCTGTTTTTGTTTCTTGCACCGCCAGAATGTCGGGTTGTTCATTGTCTAACCAATCCAATACCTGAGGTAGGCGAACCCGTAGTGAATTAACATTCCAAGTGGCGATTTTTAATGACATGTGATTGCCTGATAATCCTGTTAGCGCTACGTCTCACCAATCGTTCGCACCACATCATTAGTGGCACTATGCCACTGACGGCATAATTCACGAGCGGATACCGGGTGGCTATACAAATAGCCCTGGGCCTGATCGCAATGCTGGTTTTGCAAAAAAAGCGCTTGCTCGGCAGTTTCCACACCCTCGGCGATAACGGTCAAACTCATGCTCTTGGCTAGCGCAATAATCGCCCTGACGATGGCTTCATCATTGGGATCACGGGCGATGTCGCAGATAAAGGATTGATCAATTTTCAGCTTGTGTACCGGTAAACGCTTAAGATAGCTGAGCGAGGAATAACCAGTGCCGAAATCGTCTATGGAAAGCTGTACTCCCAGAGCCCGCAAGCCGTCCATATTGGCAATCGCCCGTTCGGTTTGTTTCATAATGTCGGATTCGGTGATTTCCAATTCCAAACAGGTAGGATCAAGCTTGTTGTGGGCGAGCACTTGGTCGACTTGTTTCACAATATTACCCAGTTGGATTTGTTTGGCCGACAGATTGATGGCCATACAGGGTATTTTCAAGCCCATATCCCACCAGCTGCGTAATTGTTTGCAGGCGGTGCTCAATACCCATTCCCCCAAAGTCAAAATCATTCCGGTTTCTTCAGCGAGCGGAATGAAGCGAGCCGGTGGGATCGTCCCCAAGAGCGGGTGTTGCCAACGCAGCAACGCCTCAACCCCGACTAGGCGGCCAGAGGCGAGCTCAATTTGCGGTTGATAATGCACGGTCAGGGTTTCGTGCTCAATCGCCCGTCTTAAGTAGCTCTCCAGACGCAATCGTTCAAATGTGTCGGCGGTGAGTTCAGCTTTGTAAAACTGATAGGTATTTCGCCCTTGTGCTTTGGCCTGATACATCGCGGCATCAGCGTTCTTGACCAGTGTGTTGACGTCTTGACCGTCTTCCGGGTAAACACTGATGCCAATACTGGTGGTGATAAAAAACTCATGCTCAAGAATGATTATCGGTTGGGTAAATAAACCGAGTAGCTTTTGGGCTACGATAACCCCATCGCCGGGACCGTCGATTTTGTCCAGTAATAAGGTGAATTCATCGCCACTAATTCTGGCCAAGGTGTCTTCGGCACGCACTTGAGTGATCATCCGGTCAGCGACCTTTTGCAATAGCTGATCACCCACCGGGTGTCCCAGCGTGTCGTTGACGTTCTTGAAGTGATCCAGGTCTAAAAACAGTACGGCTAGCTGGTGACCATTGCGTCGGGCGCGCTGAATGCTGTGTTCTAAACGCTCATTAAATAACAGTCGGTTGGGTAATTTGGTCAGTGGGTCATGATACGCCAGGAAGTCCAACTGGGCCTGAGAGCGTTTCATAGAGGTAATGTCACTAAATACCGAAACATAGTGGCTGATTTGGCCACTAGCCGTTTCCACGATACTGATGGTGAGCCACTCTGGATAGATTTCACCATTCTTGCGCCGGTTCCAAATCTCGCCTTGCCATTGACCGGAGGTCTTGAGGGTATCCCAAAGCGCCTCATAAAAGGCTGCATCGTGGCGGCCGGATTGGAGAATCCGCGGGGTTTGGGCGAAAACCTCTTGTTCTTGATAGCCGGTAATCTCGGTAAAGGCGTTGTTTATCGCAACAATTCGCCCTTCTAAGTCAGTGATCATGACCCCTTCCGCAGTGCTTTCGAACACACGCTCCCACTGTCTTAATTTCTCTTCTATTTGCTTGCGTTCGGTAAGATCAACTTCCAGACAATACAGTTCGGGTTCATTGTGGGTATTACGAACCATCACATGGCTGGCATAGGTTAATAGGGGCACACCGTCCTTGCGCAGCACGGTAATCTCTCCGGCGGGTATGGAACGATTATCAGTTATCCAGTGCTCGAAAGCGTTTATCCAGTCCTCACGCTGGTCTGGGGGCAGCAAGTACTCTAATTTGCACTGCTGCGCTTCTTTGCGACTATATCCGTAGAGTTGCTCACTAGCGGTATTCCAAAAAATAACGTTGCGGTTTTGATCGTAACCCTGCACAGCGATAGCCGGAATGTTTTCCACTAAAGAGCGGAAACGTTGTTCGCTTTCTCGCAGGGATTGTTCGGCTTGCAGCCGCGCCGTGATATCACGAACAAGACCATCATAGGCTACCAACGCACCAGCCGAATCATAATGGAGCACTGGTGTGTTGCTGACCCACCGTTCAGTGCCGTCTTTATGCCGAATGCGATGCTCGATAGCACCGGGATTTTCGCCGGACAGCAGTCGTGTTGCATACTGGCGTACACTGTCTTGATCTTTTTCAGAAACCATGTTGATCCACAGATACGGATCAGCAGTAAATTCCTCGACGGTGTAACCGGTTACCGCCACACAGGCTGGATTATGTACGGTAGCTACAGCCTGTCCTTGATTGACATGAACGGTGTAGATGTAATCGGTTACTGATGCAGTAATGCGGCGGTACCGATCTTCACTGGCCCGTAGCGCCTGATCGGCGTTCTGGTGAACAATAGCTGCACCTAAACTGGCGGCGATGTTATGTAGAATGTTTTTCTCCGCCGTTGACCAAGTACGCTCTTCAGTACACTCATCGAAGCCGATAAAACCCCAAAAATCGCCCTGTACGATAATCGGTACCAGCAGGATTGAGACAACGTGTTGTGCTGCCAAATAGGCTCGAATCGGATCTGGAAAATTGCGGGTAAGCCCATGGATCGGCATATTTTGGGTTAACGGGTGTGACCAACGGTTGATCTCGTCGGTATAAGGCACATTTTGCAATTCAGGATTATCCAGGTAGGAAACCGCATGGTCTGAGCACCATTCGTAACGTTGGCTCATCAATAATCGATTGGTTTCAGGACAGCGATGATTTTCAAACAGATAGACGCGGTCAACGTCGATGATCCGGCCTAAATCGGCAAAACACGGGTTAACGACGGCGGCAAAATCTGTTTCGTGAAGCAAACCGGTTGCCAACTGAGCGGAGATTTCCAATAAAGCGTCGCGTTTAGCGATCGCTTTCAGGGTTTTTTCATAAAGGTGATGATCGGATTCTGTGGGTAAGCGGGACTGATTACCGGTTACGGTACGCAACAACTCAACGTAGTGACTCTGCGTTCTGCGTACGATGTCGTGTTGGGTGAGGATACCAGCCATACTACCCTCGTCATGAGTGACTACGAGCCGCCTGACTTTGGCTTGCTCCATCGTATTGACGGCGGTATGAATGGATTCATCCAATGAGATGGTCAAAACGGGCTGACTCATTGCCTGCGTCAACGCGCATTGACTTAGATCTTGGTTGTCGGCGATGAGCCGCACCACGTCTCTAGCCGTTAAGATACCCACTACCCTATCCTGTTCAGTAACTACAATGCTGCGAATGCGGTATTGAGTCATGTTTTCCAAGGCAGTGCTAACCCTGTCCTGTGGTGCCAAAGTGACGACATGCTCAGTCATCACCTGACTCACGTCGCGTAGCTGCAAAAAGCGCTCAAACCCGAGGTGTTGCATGATGTCGGTTTCACTGACGATACCGGTTACGCTGCCTTGAGCATCGGTCACGATGAGGTGACGGATATGGTTATCCGCTAACAGCTGAAAGGCTTGCTGCAAATCCCAGTGGGCTGGTGCTGTAATGGGTGGATGGGTCAGTACGGTTTGCAGGGTTAGGGCGTCTATTGATCCTTCCCATGAAGCCAGCCGTAGCGCATCCTGCTCGGTAAAGATGCCGATAGGAACCGCATTCTGCACAATGACGACCGAGCTGACCTGACGAATCTTCATCGCATTCAGGGCGTCGCGCACCAATGTCTGCTCAGTGCAGCACAGCACAGGGTCAGTCAGTATTTCGTTTAGCTTGGGAAACATCGCGGGGGAATGATCTATCAATAGTCTTGAATCTACTCAAATTTAAGGGAATAGCCAGCCTTATTCAGCATAGGTTTCACACTATACAGCACGACGTTTACTAGGAAGCTACTTGATTTCTAGCTGGATTCTGTTCCCATTACTCGAACCCGGCTGGTTCCTCCGCCCCGCACTTCAATCCGAATCTGGGTGCCGATCCGTTCCACCATCGCCGGCACATGCGAAATAACCCCCACCTTACGTCCGAGCGATTGCAAAGCATCCAAGCTGGCTAGCGCTATATCTAACGTGTCCGGGTCCAGTGAACCAAATCCTTCATCAATGAATAGGGATTCTACCCGGGTTCGGTTGGAAGACAGCGAAGCCAAGCCCAACGCCAGGGCTAGTGATACCAAAAAACTCTCGCCTCCGGACAAGCTGTGCACACCGCGTACTTCATCGCCCATCTCGCGATCAATGACCTGAATATCCAAATCACGTTGCGGTACTCGTTCCAAGCGATAACGGCGAGCCAGATCAGCGAGATGATGGTTAGCATGAGTAAGCAACACATCTAAGGTCAGGCTTTGCGCATAGCTACGAAACACCCCGCCATCGTGAGAACCGATCAACCCACGAAGACTCTCCCAAATCTCCCATCGCTGTTGTTGCTTTTTGTAACTACTCAGCAATGCAGTGGACTTCGCCCTTTTCTCGTTATCCTGGTTCAGCTTTACGTTGCTTTCAATCCAGGCTTGATAAGCAATTTCGCTGGCCGTCTGCGCCTGTTCGAGGGTTTTCTGCGCTTCTTCCAAACGTTGCGCAGGTGGATCAGTGCGCTGGTGTTGTGATCGGTTGTTGCGCCGTTCCTGTAACCGTTCCTGAGCCCGCTCGTAATTCACCCGTAGCTCATCCAGTGCCGTGCGTTCCCGTTCCGACCAAGCGTTATCGCGTTCCAATCGGAGTCGCAGGGTTGCTTCCGTTAGTTGATTCTCATCCAGTACATCATTAAATCGCAGCTGTGCGTCGGCGTAGGCTATTTGACGATGATTGAACTCACGTTGCCAATGCTCGGTTCCTTTTTGCGCCCCGGTGAATTCGTTTTGTCCACGCTCCAAGACGCGATTGGCTTGCTCCAGGGTTTTGCGGGTCGTTGTTTCGACTTGCTGGAGTGTTTGTTCCTCGGTATCGACGGATCGACCATCGAATAAGACTGCGCGTTGTCGTTGTAAGATCTGCAGTTTTTCTTGTTGGTCTTTGAGTAGATTAGCCTTGTTCCGCGCCTGTTCTTGAGCAGAATGGACGGCGTTTTCCGCATCTCTGCGGTCAAGTTGTAGTGATTGCTGCTGTTTTTCTAGCGCGTCTTGTTGTTCCCGCTGTTGCCGCCACTCGTTGACTTGTTGTTCGCATTGGTCGCGCAGATCTTTAACACTGCTAGTCAATGCTTTTTCCCAAGCCGGCAATCCAGCCAACGGGTAGCTCAGTTGAGCATGTAACTGCTGCATGTTGTGTTGTGCCTGATCTGCCATGATCTGTTGGGTTGCCCGCTCGGTGTCGAGCTGTTGCATGGCGGTTTGGGATTTTTCATGGCTGGTGTGCAATTGATCGCGTTGTTCCCGGCACTGATCAAGGGTTTGGCGGGCTTGGTTGATCTGCTGATTGAGTTCCAGCTCGTGATATTCGGCTTTCTTGATCTGGGCGAGCGCTGTGCTAATGACTTGCAGACGGTCATTCAGAACCGCTTCCAAGCCAGTGCCTAACCAGTCATAGGCAAGGGAATCATCGCGTGGCAACTCCTGCCAGCGTTGCTGCAACGCAGCTGTTTCCACTGCCAGTATCTGTTCTCGTTCCGAGAGTTCCGTCCTCTGTTGTTGGGCCTGTTCGTGCAAAGACTGTTGCTGACTGCGGGACGCCGTGAGGGTTTGCACCTGGCGCTTGAGTTCTTCCGTGCGGTGCTGCTGATCCTCTACCCACTGCAACAGCGGCGTGCTGTCCTGCACCCAGGGGTGATCAATAGACCCACACACCGGGCAAGGCTCGCTATCGCGCAACGCAGCGCGCAAAGTGCGGACATCTTCCTTGCGCGCTATAAGCGCCCGATGCAGGGCATCTTCAGCTTCTTTGAGAACAGCTTGTTGTCGTTCCAGCTGATTAGCTTGTTCGGCTATGGCTTGGCTGGTTTGCTTCAGCCGCTCTCGGACTTGCTGCTGAGCATTGCGGGTTTGGTTGAGTTCGTGCTGTTTAGCACCCCCCTCCTGGAGCACGTTCAGTGCGGTTTGCAAACGTTCACGGTTTGTTTCGTGGGCATTGCGTTGTTGCGCCAGTGCTTCCAGCGCGACAGGCTGGGCAGTATTTTCCAGCGCCTTGAGTTTGCTCTGAGCTATTTCGGCGGATTGTCGGGCGCGAGTCAGTTTTTCATTAGTTTCAGCATAATTCCGGCTTAACTCGGCTTGGCGTTTGCTGATTTTCTGTAACTGTCGATGGGCTTTACGCGCCTCACTGTCCGCGTCAATGTATCGCTGTAATTCGTGTTCCCAACGTTCCCATTGTTGCGCAAGGTCAGTCAAATGGTTGTGTTGAGCAAGCCACCGAGACACGTCATCATGTTGTTGGCGTAGCGTTTGGTAGTGCTTATCCAGTTGTTGCTGATGTTGCTTGGCTTGGTCTAGTTGGGTAGTCGCCTGTTCCCGATCCTGTGCAAGTTGCTCCTGCTGCTCCTGTGCTGCGGCGATTTGCTGATCCAAAATACGGGCTTGTTGTAACTGGGGGCGGGCGGTCTCTAGTGCAGCGACAGCTTGTTGCAAAGCGATTTCCCTGCTTTGCAAAGTCTGTTGGGCGTGTTCAAAATGCTGTTTGGCTTGGTTTTCAGCGTTCTTAGCTTGTTCCAATGCTTGTTGAGCGGCATCGCGCTCCTTGCCGGTACGATCATATTCCTCCACCCAGCGGCGCAATGGTTGCGCTTGGTGTACGGCCTGCCATTCCTGGCGGCGCGGTTCCGCTTGCTGCAGCGCCTGTTGGGTTTCAGCTAGTGTGATGGTTGCTGCTTCCTCCAGCTGTTCAAGTTCCGCTAAGCGGCCATGCCAGTCGATAATCCGCTGTGCTGCTTTTTGCGCCTGTTCGGCTTGGCGGTGATTAGCCTGTTGTTCGGTAAGCCGTTGTTCGAGCGCTTGGCGTTCCGATACATCCAGCGGTTGTAACCCGTCCTGCTGCTGCTTTAGATCGTCTAGCTGTTTTTTCTCCTCTGCTGCCCGCCGATGGGCTGCAAGGGACAACTCGGTGTAGATTTCGGTGCCGGTGATGCGTTCCAGCAATTCCGAACGGGACTTGCCGTCTGCTTTCAGAAATGCTGCAAAATCACCTTGTGGTAGCAGCACTGCCCGGCGAAATTGGGTAAAGCTAAGTCCCAATTGTTCGCTGATCAGTGCCAGTACTTCGGTTTTGGTTCGCCCTAACAGTTGATCGGTTGCCAAATCGCGCAGGCTCAACTCCTGAGCTTGCAGTTTACCGCTGGCTTTGTTGCGGGCCCGACGAACTTCCCAACGAGCGCGATAGTGGCGCTCGTCATTACCGATGAAATCAACTTCGGCATAACCGTCGCCACTGCCTCGACGCAGGATGGAGCGGACGTCGTTACTCCTGATACGCTGTGCTTCGGGTTCATCCGCTCGTCCGACCGTAACGCCTTGTTCTCTGGGCAGACGTGGCATATCGTCGAACAGCGCCAAACAAATGGCGTCGAGCAGCGTGCTTTTGCCAGCGCCGGTCGGGCCGGTAATGGCGAACAAGCCACAGCGATCCATCGGGGGCTCTTCTAACGCAATACTAAACGGCCCTTCCAAACTGGCCAGATTCTTACCGCGTATGCAGAGAATTCGCATGACTCAGGCTGATGAATCCCAGTGTTCTGGGGGTGCGCCTTGCACACTCTCCAGCAGTTGATGAAATGCGTTCAGCAATGCGCTAGAGGGTTCGTCAGCATGGTGTTGCCGGTAGCGGCGGATGAAGACTTCATCCGGGGTCAGTTCCTGTAAGTGAATTTCCGGGACGCTGTCAGCCAAGCTCTGTTCGGTGCCGGTGTAATGCGATGCGATCTTGAGTAAACGCACCGGCTTGCTCGCCAAACAATGATCGATCCGATGACGCAAACTCGGTTCGGGCTGGTCGAGCAACACCGTGACTTCCAAGAAAGGCTGTCGTTCGGGCGGAAGCGGTGCTAAATCAAGCGCATTCAGCTGTTTTTCCACAGCTTCTAACGGCAGCGGTGGTTGCGTAGGCAACCGAATAATCTCCACGCTGCGCGGTACCGGTAGCGCTGTGATCGCTTGACACTGTCCCGCTGAGAAATCCACTTGTACGATTTGATGAGGATAGTGTTCCTCAGCTAAAGATAACGGAATGGGCGAACCGCTATAGCGAATATGCTCCTGTTTTCCGACCGCTTGCGCTAAGTGCAAATGGCCCAACGCGCCGTAGGTCAGGTCAGCGGGGAAAATACCGACCGGCAGCGCGTGCTGATTACCACCCAGAATCTTGCGTTCGCTGAGTTCGGAAAGCTGGGTGCCGACCATATAACAGTGGCCAGTGGCGAGCAGCGCTTGATTCGGCGTGAGCCGCTCGCGGAGGGTAGTCAAGACCTGCCGATAGACCTGAGTAACACCTTCGACCAGCGGATCAGCAGTATCGCTATCAATCGAGGGCAGATCGACAGGGCGTAGGAAAGGTACGGCGGCACACCAAGCGGCAATTTCACCGTGACGATTATGCAATGGCACGATTATCCGTTGCAGATCGCTGTGTCTATCCAACTGGCGAGGTAGTGTGCCGACGAGGTGGACACCGAGGTGGGTTAATAAGGGTTGCGGGGCTTCCAACCGCGCCGGCGAATCATGATTACCACCTACCACCACGATGTCCAGCGAAGCACAACGCCGCTTGGCTGCGGCGATAAAGTGATAAAAAAGCGCTTGCGCGGTAGCCGGTGGGTTAGCCGAATCGAACACATCGCCAGCGATCAACAGCGCATCCGCCTGATGTTCCACCAAGGTGTCGAGCAGCCAATCCAGAAAGCAGCGGTGTTCGTATTCTCTGGAAATGCCATGCAAGGTTTGACCCAGGTGCCAATCGGCAGTGTGAAATAAGCGCATGTTCGAGATAGCAAGGCCAGACGGGAGCCCACGGGGTCTCCCGTCTGGCGAGTCGGTTTAACCCGAACCGCGTGCGTTCAGGTAGGCTCGTTCGGAAACGTCTTGCCAAGCGATGGCTTGCTCGCGGAATTTGGAGAAGGACTCATAGACTTTTTTCGACATGGCATCCTTTTCGGCAACCTCCGCGACGACCTGGTCGGATAACTCTTTAAGTTTTGCCAGCACTTCGTCGGGGAAACGGCGCAGGTCCACCTTATGTTCGGTGATCAGAGTTTGCAATGCTTGGTTGTTCTGCGCGGTGAAATCAGCCAGCATATCTTGATTCGCCACCCGGCTGGCATTCAGCACGATGGATTGCAGATCTGGTGATAGTGCCTCGAATGCTTGTTTGTTGATGAAGCACTCCAGCGTCGTGCCGGGCTCGTGCCAACCCGGATAGTAATAATACTTGGCCGCTTTATACAGACCGAACGCTAAGTCATTGTAAGGCCCGACCCATTCGGTGGCATCAATCGCACCGGATTGCAGGGAGGTGAAAATTTCTCCGCCCGGTAAGCTGACCGGAGTGCCCCCTGCTCGTTTCAATACTTCTCCACCCAAACCGGGAATCCGCATCTTGAGTCCTTTCAAATCATCCAGCGTTTTGATTTCTTTATTGAACCAGCCGCCCATCTGCACCCCGGTGTTGCCAGCGGCAGTGGGAACCAATCCGAACGGTTCATAGACTTCCTGCCACAATTCCATGCCGCCGCCGTGATACAGCCAAGCATTCATTTCCTGAGCGGTAAAGCCGAATGGCACCGCGGCAAAAAACTGCGCTGCTTCGGATTTGCCTTTCCAATAATAGGCCGCGCCATGCCCCATCTCGGCGGT
>JAZBPA010000162.1:0-2767 GCA_036351435.1 Candidatus Competibacteraceae bacterium | reverse complement strand
TTGTTTTTAGGGTCTTCCTGCATTTACCCGAAACTGGCCCCCCAGCCCATGAGCGAGCAGTACCTGCTTTCCGGTTTACTAGAGCCCACCAACGAGCCGTACGCCATCGCCAAGATCGCCGGCATAAAGATGTGCGAATCCTACAACCGTCAATACGGGACGCGGTTCATGGCGGTGATGCCCACCAATCTTTACGGTACCAATGATAATTTTGACCTGGAAACATCGCATGTATTGCCTGCGCTGATTCGAAAATTCCACGAGGCCAAGGTGGCGGGAAAGGACAACGTCGTTGTCTGGGGAACCGGAGCGCCCAGGCGCGAATTTCTGCATGTGGACGATATGGCCGATGCCTGTGTCTTTGTCATGAACCTCGATGAAAATACCGCTTCCGATGCATTGTTGAGCTACCCGACACCCTGTTTTGTGAACGTGGGATGCGGTCGGGACCACACGATCCGTGAGTTAGCCGAGATCGTTCAGGATGTGGTCGGTTTCAATGGTGAGATTGGCTTCGATGTATCCAAACCGGATGGCACTCCTCAGAAATTGTTGGATGTAACCCGGCTTGCCGGATTGGGATGGCAATCGGTCATCGGCCTGACCGAAGGGATTGAACAGACCTACCAGTGGTATTTGAAACAACGTTGACGGATTTTATCGACGATAGCGGCTAACACACGAAAACGGTATCAACGGGATAAGGAAACACAATGAATATTTGTATTATCGGAACCGGTTATGTGGGACTGGTGGCAGCAGCCTGCCTCGCGGAAATGGGCAATAACGTCGTGTGTGTCGATGTCAACCCGGATGTAATCGATCAGCTAAAGGCCGGTAACGTGCATATCTTCGAACCCGGATTGGAGCCGCTGGTCAGCCGGAATGCCGCGGAAGGGCGGCTGACATTCAGCACCGACCTGGCGGAGGGCATGGAAGACGCGCTTTTCGTTTTCAGTTGTGTGGGAACACCTTCGAGGCCGGATGGATCGTGCGACTTGTCTTATGTGGACAACGTGGCCCGGCAGATCGGTGAAATCATATCGGACTACAAGATCATCATCAACAAGTCGACGGTACCGGTCGGCACCGCCGACCGGGTCAAAGCGATCATCCAGAAGCAGCTTCAGAAAAGAGGCGTGTCTTTGGAATTCGATGTGGTGTCAAACCCGGAGTTCCTGAAAGAAGGCGACGCGGTCAACGACTTCTTGAAACCCGACAGGGTGATTGTGGGTACGGACAACGTGCGAACGGCCAAGCTTTTAGAAACCCTTTATGCGCCATTTGCCAGAAGCCGGGACAAGATGATTGTGATGGGCATCAGAAGTGCCGAGATGACCAAGTACGCGGCCAACTGTATGCTGGCTACCAAGATTTCTTTCATGAACGAGGTGGCCAATATCTGCGAGTCGGTCGGGGCGGATGTGAGAGAAGTCAGGGCAGGCATCGGTTCCGACCGTCGTATCGGTTACCATTTTATCTATCCCGGCGTCGGTTATGGTGGATCCTGCTTTCCAAAGGACGTGCGGGCGCTGATCAATACGGCCAGGGAATACGGCTGTGAGCCCGATCTGGTCGAAGCGGTGGATGCGGTCAACAACCGCCAGAAGGTGATGCTGGCCCATAAAGTCATCCACTATTTTAAAAACCGGGGCGGCGTTGAGGGCAAAACCTTGGCGATGTGGGGGTTGGCCTTCAAGGCCAACACCGATGACATACGCGAGTCGGCGGCACTGGACATCATCCACTCACTCACCGCTGCTGGTATGACGATCAGGGCCTACGATCCCGTGGCCGGCAGCAATGCCGGTAAGATCCTGCGGGAGAATGCGTCTGTGACGGTTTCGGACAACCAGTACGACATCATCGACGGTGCCGATGCCCTGGCCGTGGTTACCGATTGGAACCAGTTCCGCAACCCGGATTTCAACCGGATTAAGAAAATGTTGATTGACCCCGTTGTTTTTGACGGGAGAAATCTTTTCTCACGGTCATTCATGAAAGAGATGGGCTTCTCCTACATCAGTGTGGGAAGGGAGCCGGTATTGGCTGAAAGCTTATAATTGATCGGATAAATCAAGGGTGCCGTGAGCACATTGGTGATGTTCACGCCCACCACTGCGGCAATTTTACTCCATCCCAGAAGGGCCTCCAGCATCACGAAGGAGAAGGTGTATGTATCTATTTAGCGTTTCCTTTCCCTCGCATGTACCTTTTCCATGCGTAAGCTTGCCGCTTCGATGTCATCCGGCGTCGGCTCCAATAGGACATATGCACCGGTAACAAGCTTATCATAGGCCAACCTGATCTTGCTTGCAACGATGGCACTGGTGGTGCCTTCCAGCTTTGCAATTTCGCCCACTGTCAGGTCAAAGACTTTTGCCATTAGTAACCATTTCATGTACTTGGGCAGCTTGCCGGTGGCCTTGTGACTGCGCTCCATGGCCTGATTCCACTTGGCAAAGGACTCCGCCCGGCTGTCCGCAAACTTTAGCGCTTCGGTCATGCGCACCTGTGCGTGGCGATAATGGGACGTTACCGTAACCGCGTCCACGCCGAAGCCTCCCATCTGAAATAGTCAACGACCATTTCCCAATCCACGTCGGCAAGGTCATACGATCCGTCGTTGTCCCTGCCGCCGAATACAATGGCGTATGGCTCGACCAGCTTTTGACGCCATGGATCGGCAACCCCGATGGCCTTAAAGATGTCATGGATCTTATTCTTGACATCTTGCGGCCAGAGGACATCGCCCAGCGGGTTAAGA
>JAZBPA010000161.1:0-49161 GCA_036351435.1 Candidatus Competibacteraceae bacterium | reverse complement strand
TTTTTCCAAGCCGTAGATTTGCGCGCTGAAACGCCGCTCGTAAATGCGCTGAAACGCCTGCCGCAGCTGTTCCACATCGGGCTGTTGGGTACTGAATTGATCGGCCAGCAATTCGGCCAGTACATAGGCGGTATCGACCAAGGGTTCTTCCAGAGATTCCAGATAACGGGGGCGTAGATCACCGCCGATCCAGCGCACCAGGAAATAAAACCCACCCACCACCACCAGCACGAATACCAGAAAAATACGGGTACGGATTTTCACGAATCTAGACTCAGGGAATAGCCGAAACCACGGTGAGTTTTGATGGGATTGGCATCCGGACGGATAGCCCGCAGCTTGGCGCGAATCGTTTTGATGTGGGTATCCACGGTGCGATCGAAGCTGCTGTCTGGATCGTCCCAGACTTGGCTTAACAGCATCTCACGGGAATAGACTCGGTCGGGGTGTTTGAGCATCACCTGCAACAGCAGAAATTCATAGCGGGACAGGGTCAGGGGCTGACCCCAATAGCTGATGCGGTGCTGTGCCTCGTCGATGCTGAAGGGTGCCGACTGTTCGGTGGAATCTTCACTGCTTTCCGCTTCAGTGGTCACTGTGCGGCGCAACACCGCTTTGACTCTAGCGGTCAGTTCGCGCGGACTGAACGGCTTAACCACATAATCATCGGCGCCGATTTCTAACCCGACAACACGATCCACTTCATCGGCCCGAGCGGTGAGAAAAATTACCGGTACCGGGGTCTGCTTGCGCAGCTGCCTGCATAGATCGAAGCCGTTGGCATCCGGCAGACCGATGTCGAGAATGACCAGTGCCGGTTGATAGTCCTGAAACGCCGTCAAGCCTTCTTGGGCGGTCATGCGCCAGATTGGTTCGAAACCCTCGGTGTTCAATGCATACACTACTGTATCGGCGATGGCAGGCTCGTCTTCGATCAGCAGAATACACGGGTGTCTAGGGTGGTTCATGGGGGTAGCCGTAAAGCATGGATTCTCGTCGTTGCGGGACCTAAGCGGTGGCCTGTTTGGAAAACGAAACGCTTTCTTCGCTACCCCCTTGAAACAGATCCAGCCACGCGATATACAGCAAGGCACCGAGATAAACCGGTAGGGGCAATGCCAGAATCTGCACCGGTACTGACAGGGTCTTTACGAAAGGCAGTAGGAGCAACACCAAGCCTAACAGGCCGAGCACCGGCAGCAACCAAGGATTGAGTTGCACGGCCAGGAAACTATGTCGCCAAGCCTCATAAAGCGGCATTTCTCGAAACAAAAGCAGCGGCGGCACAAAGCAAACGCCCAGAAATTGAAAGACCAACAATAAACCGCCGAGCATAGTTAATTGTGTACCCAGGATGCTGCTGGTCACTCCAAATGTGGGGTCAGAATGAAATACGGTTCCAGAAGCCTCTAACAAGGCAGCAGGGCTGAGCAAATCTTTTACCCAATAGGCGACTAGGTACCCTTGCAACAACAGCACGAACAGCAACAAAGAGGATCTTAGCAGAACGCGGAACACGGTCGGATTTAACAACTGCGACCAGCTCGGCGTACGCTCCTGATTAACCGCCCGCGCAAAACCACAGGCCAGACTAAGTGTGAAGACCAACGGCAATCCGTAGCAAATGACGTTGGCTAATAAGGGTAACCAGCCGCTGGGCCCGGTGAACAGGGGGTTCCACAATGGCAGATATAACAATAAAAGACTGCCACTCGGTGCCACCAAAGCAGTGATGATGAATATCATGGGACGCTGCATCAGCAACACAAATGCTTGGCGCAACCAATCCAATCCGGTATGCGGGGATACGGCTTTGGGTCCAAGGTATTTCACGATGCTGTTACGCGCATGATCGGAACAACAGTGGGATCCTGCCAGTTACTGCTCACCTGACAGGTGGGCCCGGGTTTTCCGATCACTGAATACGTGTGGAGCGACTAGGCAAACCCGGCTGGATCCCACTGTTCCATCATTTTCTTTCGGGCGACTTCCAGTCGCTCGGACATAAGCGCTGCAAACCGCTTCATCAATTCGTAGCCAAACCTCGGTTCCTTTTCACAACGGGCCAGAATGGCATCGCCATCGAATGCCAGCAACGTTGAGTGTTGTTCGGCGCGGGCTTGAAAGCTCCATTTATACGGCGGTATCAACCATGACCAGCCTAGAATGCGGTCGGCTCCAAGACTCTGCACTTCTAGTGTCGGACCAGTGAGGGCCGGAATCTCCATCGCGATGCTGCCATTTTGAATGAGATAGAAATGGTGAGCGCGTTCCCCTGGACGAAATAAAATTTGGCCCGGCTCAATCTGCTGCTCACTGGCCGAACGAGCTAGAAACCCGAGATATTTCGGATTTATCCCCAAGAAAAACTCCTGCGCGGAGAGGTATTCTTTAATTGGCGAATTTGCCACTGTTGATTTCCTCTGCTGATCGTAATGTTACACCTGACGTGAGGGTGAGGTTTGGTGTTGGACAAGCGACGCCATAATCTATCCCAATTCAAAACTCGTCACACCGAATACCCGCTGAACCGGCACGCCCGGATCGCCCTGAGTATACATGCGAGCGGTCTCGAATACCGGTTTCATAGCATGCCGCTGGACTAACTCAAGCGCTGCCGGGTTGGCTCTCGGTACATCCAGATACAGCGGTTCGCCCGGCACCGTAGACGCCAAAGCTTGGAACAATGCCTCAGCGGCATCCGCATCGTCCGCGAACAATGGGCCGATTTTTTGACCACTACGACAGGCCCGAATCACCCCATAGCCCACCAGCTGATCGCCTTCTAAAACACCTAAGGCGGCGCCTTGTGGTTGCCGTATCCAACGAGTCAAAAAACTCAGTCGAGGCCGGGTAAAACAAGCTGAATCGTAGGCCAGCACCTGCTCGAAAGGTATTCCGTCAAGCAGCACCACGTTTATTGGGAACGCCCCGCCCCCTTGACCTTCGTAACGCTGGTTGGCATAGGCGTATTGAAAACCGGACTGCCGATAATTGGCTTGTTCGGCGACAACGCCATCCAATCCCACATTACGGTTGCCAAGATAGGCCATCCCGGCTTGCCATAGCTGGTATCCGTATCCCTTGCCGCGATGCTCCGGGTGCACGATGTAGAATCCTAAAAAACCAAACTGATCGTCATAACGCACCGCAGAAATAACGGCTACCGGCTCTCCATTCAGTTTTCCGATAAAAAAACCTTTCGGATCGGTGGCGTAAAATGCATTAGCATCGTGCAAACCGGGATTCCACCCTTCAGCTGCTGCCCAATCGATAGCCAGATTGAGTTCCGCCGGGGACATGAGTTCAATTTTTAAAGTGTCTACTGTATTCATGGCTTATAAGGCTGTTCTTTGTACCAATGGCGGGCAATATCTACCCGTCTGCAAATCCAAACCCGCTCGTGTCCCTGAACATAATCCAAGAATCGGGCCAAGGCCGCAGTGCGACCCGGTTTCCCTGCCAGCCGACAGTGCAAGCCCACCGACATCATTTTGGGGGCCTTTTCGCCTTCCGCGTACAGCACATCGAAGGCATCGCGAAGATAAGTGAAAAACTGCTCACCCGAGTTGAATCCCTGAGCACTGGCGAAGCGCATGTCATTGTTGTCCAGTGTATAGGGAATCACCAGATGGGGGCGCCCATAATCGGCCACCCAATACGGTAAATCGTCGGCGTAAGAATCAGCGTCGTAGAGAAAACCGCCATCTTCCACCACCAGGCGACGGGTGTTTGGGCTGATGCGACCCGTATACCAACCCAACGGCCGCTGTCCCGTCACTCGGGTATGGCTTTCAATCGCTAAGCACAGGTGCTCGCGTTCGGCTGCTTCACCGAAATACTGGTAATCGATCCAGCGATAGCCGTGACTGGCGATTTCCCAAGCCGCCTCGTTCATGGCGGCGACGGCTTCCGGGTTGCGCTCCAACGCCATAGTGACGCCGTACACGGTGAGCGGTAGGCCGCGCTCGGTGAACAAGCGGTGCAAACGCCAAAACCCGGCCCGACTACCGTATTCGTACATCGACTCCATATTGAGATTCCGCACCCCGGTCAAGGGTTGCGCGCCAACTAAATCTGATAAGTAGGCTTCAGAAGCCGGATCGCCGTGCAGAATGCAGTTTTCGCCACCTTCTTCGTAGTTAATGACGAATTGCAGCGCCAGCCTTGCATCATCCGGCCAACGGGGGTTTGGAGGAGTACGGCCATAGCCGATCAGGTCGCGGGGGTAATGGCTCATGGATAGTCTCCTGAAGCGCGTCAACTTATTCGCTCATCATAACATTCCTAGTTAGGCAGCGATCAGCTCCTGAGTCAGCGGGACAGGGGAACTGGTTTTAGACTAAGCTCGTTATTATTCGAGATGCCGTGTGCGTCTATTTGGCTCATCCAAGCTAGCAACCGATCTCAACTGTTTAACTCCCATGATAATAATGAAAAGATTTCTGCTTCAATGTGATTAAAGCGACAAAAATCATTTTCCAGATCATAGTGTTGATTCTGCTGATTTTGGCAGGTGCTATTGTTTATCTGCCAATCTACCTGGACGGGCACAAAGACCTGCTGGAAAAAGCCGCTAGCCAGGCGCTAGGGCGAACCGTCGAGATCGGAGGCGATGTAAATCTGGTTTGGGCTTTACAGCCATCTATCGCCGTTGAAGGGATACGGATCAAACATGCCGACCCAGCAAAAACCTCTCCTCTTGCATCTGCCAAACGCGTGGAAATTCAGTTCGATTTTGGGGCGTTATTGGATCGGCGGATAACGATCACACACCTGGTGGTTAGCCAAGCCACGGCCTCTCTCGATATGGTTCAGCACGACAAAAACGACTGGATCGTAGGCCCAAGTGATCAGAGCAAAGTAAGTTTACAGATCGAGTCGATTGAAGTACGTGATTCGACGCTGGACTTCAAAGCTATCCAAGACAGTGAATATAGTTTGAGTATTTCACAGCTGGAACTAATCGGGTTAGGGGGTAACACACTCAAGCTAAAAGCTGCTCTCAGTTATCGTGACACGCCTTTTGCGGTGATCGCTATAGCTGGTCAAGAAGATACAGTGACTGAAGATCGTTGGCCGTTTACGGTTGGCACTCAAACTGGCGATGCCACACTTGATGTCAAGGGTAGCACGAACACACCCTTTGACAGTTCCGGTCTCGAAGCACAGTTCGATCTTGCAAGCTCGAGCCTTCGCCCCTTGGAGCTACTCGTCGCAGTGGACGGACTGCCTGAAGGATCATTTCAAATCGGCTTTCAGTTGTCCAAAGACGAGACGGGTTATCGGTTGCGGAACATGCAAGGATCGCTAGTTTCAACTTCGCCGCTGGGCCAGCTTGCCATAACCACAGGAGAGGCTGTTGTCTCAGCAGATCAAGCGTTGACGGCCAATCTCGACGGCAGCTGGCAAGAAAAACCGGTATCAGTGAAGTTGTCTTTAAGTTCGGTTTACCATTTAAATGGAGATCAGCCCAGGCGCAACTTGGACCTCGCAGCCTCGCTTGGCGATACTGCGCTGAAAGGCGCATTAAAAGTGATGGCTGGCAAGCCACGGCCGAAAATAACGGGCGAGCTTGACTTCACTAAGATTAACTTTCCCGAGCTGAGCGCTTTGGTTCAGTCATATCCAAAACAAAGCAAGCCCTGGAGTGAGCAGTCGTTGCCGATTGCTGCTTTAAACACTATTGATGCCGATCTGACCGTGAAAGCGAAGCGGATTATGTTACAGCGCTTCCAGGTTGATGATCTCCAGAGCCAGATTTCGCTAAAAGACGGCCGGTTGCGACTTGATCAATTCAGTGCACCGTTGCCTGGACTTCATTTGACCGGCAAGGCAACGTTCGACCCCAAGGGGAAATCACCGACGCTCACCGTTGCGCTGGACGCCGAACAGGTGCAACTACCCAAAGCAGTGCTGTCCTTTGCACCTGCATTTAAAGCCGAGGGAAACCTGGAAAAAGTCTCCCTGCGTAGCAAAACACAGGGAGAGACACCAAAGGCCTTACTGAAAAAGCTCAGCGGCGAACTCGTTGCCAGCTCGGCCCGCCTGAATTTGCCCGGTCAGCAAGTTGTTCCAGACAGCGAAATCAAACTGACCAGCCCTAGTGTCACGTTCTCGCCTGGGAAGGCCGTGCGGCTACAAACCGATTTTGCGGTAGGTCAACACAATCTTTCGCTCGAACTCAGCGGCGGTTCTCTCGCCAAGCTGTTGTCGGAAGATCAGCCTTGGCCGAATATTGAACTCGTCGCACACGGTAAGCGCCGGGGGCAAGAGTTCGAGATTCTGGGGGATCTCGGCCCGCTGAGCGCAGTGCTCGGAGGACGTGATTTGAATGTCGATCTGGCTGTGTATCGAAGTGGCTTTAAGGCCAGCATAGTGGGTAAGCTGGCCCGCTTCACCGGCTTACAGGACAGTGCGTTTGATTTCAAAGCCTCTGGAACCAGTTTTTCTTTGCTCAATGCGCTACTGGATACTCGGTTACCAGCCAAGCAATCGTTTGACGTTGCGGCTCATCTTGAAAGCGGTGGCGATCAGCGATTAGCGATTAGCGATCTCAAGGCCACTGTAGGGAATAGTGATCTTCAAGGCGATCTGAGCATTGATTTGGGCAGCAATAAACGGTTCGAGGCTACGCTTACTGCGCGTTATCTGGATCTAGCGCCCTATCTGGATGGACTCAAGAACGAATCTTCCGATGTCGATAACATGCTATCGGCACGATTGCCATTGGATTCGCTGCATACCCTAGAGGGTACCCTGCGGTTACAGGCAGGCCATGTTCGATTTGAGGATTTGGGATTTGATGATGGCCAATTGGAGGTCGCGTTGGATGGTGGCCATCTGCGTTTATCACTAAACGCTGGCCAAGAACGCTTGACTACCTCGGTTGAATTGAAACCTACCGAGACCCAGTGGAAGCTGAATTTTGCGCACACGGGGAAGCTAGATTTAGGTTGGCTGATTGATCATCCAGACGCACCTTCCCGTCTTCCCGCAACGTTTGATGTTCAATTGAGCAGCGTCGGAAACTCCCTACAACAGATGCTCGGGTCTGTGGATGGGTATTTTGAGTTAACGCTGGGAGCCGGACAACTCGACAGAAAAGTAGCCTCGTTACCCCTGCTGGACATCGTCTTCACTCTGCTAGGCACGGTTAATCCTGCCAACCTGGGAAATTCATTTACCGATTTGCAGTGCGCAGCGTTCCAATTCGATATCGACGACGGTATTGCAATCAGCTCTCAAGGGGTTGCGGTGCAAACAGAGTCAGTCAATGCTATCGGTAGCGGTGCACTCAACCTGAACAACAGCGAGATTGAATTTCGTTTCGAAACCAACAAACGCAAGGGGATCGGCATCGATTTGTTGGGAATTGCGGATCGGTTCATTGTTATCACCGGCACGCTTTGGGAACCTGCTGTGGCCATTGATCCGAAGCAAGTCCTTTTGCACGGCGGAGCAGCCTGGGCCACTGGTGGGTTGAGTCTTTTGTTTGACAAAGCTATCAGTAGGCTGTCCACTTCCAGCAATCCTTGCGATGACGTGATACGACAACCTAGCAAGTAATTCTGTCAGGACTTACCCAGCACATGCCAAAGGACGCCATAATGACAATAAAACCATGCATTAGGATTCGTATCGGTGAGTGAAACCACAGTATTTGCGGCAATTTCTTTAACGCTCCACATCTTCGTCCAATTCGCGCTCGTAGTACGGGTATTACTTCGCCCGCATCGCAATCCCGCCTCACGGATTGCTTGGGTTGTGGTAATTTTCGCTCTGCCGGTGATTGGCATTATCACCTATATCCTATTCGGTGAAGTCAACATCGGCCACCATCGTGTCCAGCGTATGCGCGAGGTCTTGAGTCAGATGCCGGATGTCGCAGACGCAGCCCAAGCGGATGGGAGTCACCTTCGGCCTGACATCCCGGAACGCTATGCCCATTTGTTTCGGGTCGGGCACTCCATCAGCGGTTTCGAGCCCATCGGAGGTAATCAGGCGCGGTTGCTCAAGGATTCCAACACCACCATTGATGCGCTGGTGGCGGACATTGATGCCGCACAGGATCATGTTCACCTGTTGTTTTACATCTGGTTGCCGGACAACAATGGCTGCAAGGTGGCGGAAGCACTCAAGCGTGCCGCTGCGCGAGGTGTTACCTGCCGCGCTATGGCGGATGATTTGGGCTCACGTTTGATGATTAGTTCAGAACACTGGCAGTCCATGTCCGCTGCTGGGGTCCGGTTGGCTCGGGCGCTACCGATCGGTAATCCGTTACGGCGGGCTCTGACCGGCCGCATTGATCTGCGCAATCACCGTAAGATTGTCATTATCGACGATTGGATCACTTATTGTGGGAGTCAGAATTGCGCAGACCCGGAGTTTCGCATCAAGGCCAAGTACGCGCCGTGGGTAGATGCGATGATGCGTTTCGAGGGTCCGATTGCGCGTCAGAACCAGCAGTTGTTCGCCGGAGACTGGATGGCCCATGTGGACGATGATATCGTAGACTTGCTGCGGCGACCAATCCCACCGGTCAAGCCGGGATTGCCTGCGCAGGTGGTTGGCACCGGACCGACGCTGCGTTACTCCGCGATGCCCGAGATGTTCGAGTCGCTGATCTACAGCGCCCGTCACGATTTGGTCATTACTACCCCCTACTATGTCCCCGACGATCCGATGCAGGCGGCCCTCTGCGCGAGCGCACGCCGTGGCGTAGCGACTACCATTGTCTTTCCGGCCAACAATGACAGCTGGATCGTCGCCGCAGCCAGCCGCAGTTATTACGCTGAACTGCTCGCCGCTGGGGTCCGTATCTTCGAATATCAAGACGGGTTATTGCACACCAAGTCCTTGACTCTAGATGGGGAAGTGACTTTGATCGGTTCTGCCAATATGGACCGCCGCAGCTTCGAGTTAAACTACGAAAATAACATCCTGTTTTATGATCCAATGTTGACCGCCGATGTGCAGCAACGCCAGCAGCAATACCTCGCTCGCTCGCGCCCGGTCGAATTGGCAGAAGTCAGCGCGTGGCCCATGAGACGCTGTCTATGGAATAACACCATCGCGATGCTTGGGCCGGTGCTTTAGTCGGCGGTTCATGCCGTTAAATTGGCCCGCAATCTCACATACTGGGTGTGTGGGCGAACCTATATTGAATAGATTATGAGCTCCACGGTTATCCAAACTCACCAGTTGATCAAACGCTATGGCGAATTCACAGCAGTTGACGGCGTCGACATTGAGATCCGTGCCGGTGAATGTTGGGGCCTGTTAGGACCCAACGGCGCAGGCAAAACGACCTTGTTACGGATGGTCATCGGCGGTACCCCGCCAACCAGCGGTCAACTGTCGGTGCTGGGACATCCCATCCCAGCCGAAGCCACTGTGATGCGTGAGCGCATCGGCGTCGTGCCTCAGAAAGACAATCTTGATCCCGATTTCACAGTCCTCGAAAATCTATATACCTACGCCGGTTATTTCGGACTACGCGGACCGGGGTTAGATAATCGCCTCAAAGAACTATTGGTTTTTGCTGCGTTGGAAAGTAAGCAGGACGCCCATATCGGCACTTTGTCGGGCGGTATGCAGCGGCGCTTGTCCTTGGTCCGAGCCTTGGTCAACGAACCTGAGCTGTTGATCCTGGACGAGCCGACCACCGGCCTGGACCCGCAAGCACGTCAAGTGATCTGGCAGCGGTTGCGGGCACTGCGCTCTCAAGGCATGACCCTGGTACTCACGACCCACTACATGGAAGAAGCGCAACGGCTGTGCGATCGAGTCACTGTCATGGATGACGGTCGTTTGCTGGATAGCGATCATCCCCAGGCGCTGACCCGTAAATACATCGAACCGCACGTCATCGAAGTGTATGGTTCGGGGTTGGAGCTTTGGCATAATGGAATCGGTAAACAGCTCTCCGAACGCAGCGAGCAGGTCGGAGAAACCGTGTTTTATTACGCGCACGATGAAAACGCGTTACTGGCTGCGCTCAACCAACAACCGCAGTTATCTTATTTGCATCGGCCCGCTAACCTGGAAGATGTATTCGTTAAATTAACGGGTCGGGAATTGCGTGATGGACAATGAGAGTTCGGCGATGTCCTCATCTACGGTAACTGTCCGCCGTCCTCATCCGGCCTTGCGCTGGTTGCCGGTGTGGCAACGCAACTTCCGAGTCTGGTTTAAGCTGGCCGGGCCGGCCATTCTCGGTAATTTCGGCGAACCGCTATTGTATTTGTTGGCGTTGGGCTATGGCTTGGGCAGTTTGGTCGGCACCGTCCAGGATATGCCTTATCTCGTTTTTCTCGCTTCCGGTATCGTCTGTTCCAGCACCATGGTGGCGGCAACGTTCGAGGGCATGTATTCCGCCTATACCCGGATGGAAGTCCAGAAAACCTGGGATGCGATGTTGGCGACTCCGCTGTCCATACAGGATGTGGTGATCGGCGAGGCGATCTGGGCAGCCACCAAAAGTGTATTCAGCGGGGCGGCTATTTTGATAGTTGCGGCTTTGTTGGGCGCAGTGGCCAGTTGGCAGGCGGTATTCACATTGCCCATTATGTTTCTGACCGGGCTGTGTTTTGCGGCAATGGCGCTAGTGGTCACAGCATTCGCTCGCAATTACGATTTTTTCCTGTACTACTACACTTTGCTGGTGACGCCGATGTTGCTGATCAGCGGTGTATTTTTCCCATTGGAGCGGATGCCAACCATCGTTCAATGGGGAACGTATCTGTTACCTCTGCCCCATGCAGTGGAGCTGGTAAGACCGCTAATGACCGATACTCCGTTGGAGCAGCCGGTGTTAAATCTGCTGGTACTGATGGCTTACACCGCAGTGGCTTTGATTTTAGCAATTCGCCTGATCGGACGCCGTTTACTAAATTGATGCTCAGGGTGTAGCAAGTGCCACACCCTGTTCAGTGAGTGGGCTTGTTATTCGACACTCACTTCGATACGCCGGGCACGGGCTTGCGGACTCTTGGGCAAGGCAATCCGTAATACACCGTTGCGGTATTTGGCACGAGCCTGGTCTGCTTCCACAGCGGTAGGCAATGGGACTGCCCGTTCGAAGCTGCCGTAGGCCCGCTCCATGACATAATAACGGCCCTTGCGCTCCTCCCGCTCGGTGTGTTTCTCGCCGCGTACGACCAGATAGTCGTCTACGACTTGGAGTTCGAAATTATCCGCCTCCATGCCGGGCGCTTCCAGGTTGACGATCACTTGGTCGTCGTTCTCAGAAACTTCTGCAGCCAGCAGCCCCCATCGTGAGCCACTGCGTACCATCTGCTCGTCTACGGTTTCTAGACCAGTGCCGCTTTGTTTGGGGTGAAAATGAGTAAGCGCATGCGTTGCCCTATCACGCAATTCATGCCAGCCGTCGGATAAGGTTCCCCACGCTTGGCTCAGACCTTCGCGAATTTGATTCAACGTGCTCATGGCATCCTCCGTCAATCGAAATCGATTCTCAATGCGACAGGAACATTCATTACTAGGGGGCGTCCGACTCACGCCCCCTTTGACGCAATTAAGCGCCTTCGACTTGGATACGGCGAGGTTGCGCTTCTTGCCCTTTGGGCACGGTGACTTCCAACACCCCATCTTTAAATTTGGCGTTGATTTTGTCGGCCTCTACCGTTTCGGGCAGCGAAAAGCGTCGCATAAAAGTACCGCGTACCCGTTCAACGCGCTTGTACTTCTCGGACTCTTCCTGACTTTCCGAGACCCGCTGTCCTTTGAGAGTCAACACACCTTTCTCCATGGTGATGTCGATATCTTTGGGTTCAACGCCCGGCACATCGGCCTGGATCAAAAAGCGATCATTCTCTTCCTTAATATCCACTGCCGGGGCCCAATCGCTCGCCATCAAACCGTTTTCCTCGTTACCGACCCGACTGGTGTCGAACAAGCGGTTGACGTCGCGTTGCAATTGGTTCAATAAATTTAGGGGTTCGTAACGTACAAGTGTCATAACAGCGTCCTCCGTAAAGATCATTTCAACACTCGGCCACCTGGGCCTGGCAATCCATAAAATGGGGACGATGGACTTGTTTTCAAGTATCCAGTCGAGGTATACGAGTGTCGATCATCGATCAGCAGAAGACTGGATTTAACGGAGGGGTAGTTTGTGTTACGCAGATTGAGAAGCTTGGAAAGGCGGTTGCAGACTACTGACTGCTACGGAAAACTCATCCGAGCAGGGTGGAGACTGCAATGAAAACGAAGAATGATTCGGACCTTATTACTTAGGCTGATTGGCTAATCTGCCTCGCAGCGTTTCGACGATTTCATGAAAGGTTTTTCGATTCTCATCGTTGAGCGCACTTAACGTACTATGAGTCTCGAATAAAGTCTTAGTCAACTCTGGTTTAGTGGGCTCTTCAACAGGTAACCGCTGGATGGCTTGAGCATCGGAAGGACGCTCTTGGCTAATGATGAAAATATCGGAGAATCCCACGCTATCCAACATTTGAGTGATGTCGGAATTGTAGCAAACCAACTTGGCCCTCCTGTCGAAACGGTCGCGTACGAAGTTAGCGACTTTCGCCAACAAACCTAGATTGGTGCTATCGATCGTAGTGGCTTCACTTAGATCGATACAAATATCGTCGTAATCTTCGCGGGCAAACAGCTGGTTCAAAAAGTTGTCCAGCGCGCAGCCCAGTGTGTAGCGGATATCGCCCACTAGCTTTATTGTGTAGGTGCCATGCTGTTTGGCATAGAACACCTCTCCCGTGATCATATCAGGTCTGCCTCTTTATAAGCAAAATAGTGATATCGTCCGGCAAAGTACTGGCTTGATCCAGTTCAAGCTGCCGAGTCAGGGAATCAATGTTGATTTCGGTGTGGGTCACCGAGGATGCAGATGATAACAGAGAATCCAACTTTTGTTGCAAGTTGGCATCAGGCAACACCTCCAGTATACCATCTGAAATCAACAGCAGCACAAAATTCTCTGGTAATTGCCTCGTTTCATCGTGATAGTCAGCGAACTCGAATAACCCGACCGGTAATCCCTTGCTTTCCAGATACGCCGGGCCGCTGTCATCAGCTAGGATAGGAAAGGGAAATTGACCACCGTTACTGTAACGTAAGGAATTTTGGGTTTGGTCGATAACCCCATAAAACATCGTCAAATATTTACCTAACCTGCCTTGAAAAACTTCTTTATTCAAGATCTTAAGCATTTCAGGTGGGTTAAGAATCGTGGCATCACCCGCTTGCCAGAATCGTTCCAAACAGCTTTTAACATAGCTACGCAGTAAAACGGTCACGAAAGCAGACGATACCCCATGCCCGGAGACGTCGGCCATGTAAAAACCTAGATGTTGCGAATCTATGGTGAAATAATCGACGAAATCTCCACTGAGATAAAGCGAAGTTAGCAATTGACGATCAAAACAGAACTGCCCATAAACCTGGTTGCTTTGCGGCAACAAACGAAACTGAATTCGCCGACCGGCTTCCTCATCTTCTTCAAGTTGCCGCAAACTCTGTTTGAGCTGCGCATTGGCGGCCTCTAGATGTTCACGATATTCGCGGTTTTCGCGCAACAGCTGGGCGCGTTCCAGCGCTTGTTCCATGGCATGTTCCAACACCGCCATGTCTTCGATAGGCTTGGTTACATAATCCCAAGCCCCCATTTTCAAAGCTTCGATGGCGTCGCCGATAACGCCTGCACCCGATACGACAATGATTGGGATTTCGGGAAATTCACGGGTCATGGCGGTTAATACTTCCAAGCCATCCATTTCAGGCATCCGCAGATCGCACAACACCAAGTCCGGTTGGGTACTCCGACACAATTCAATGCCCTCGCGGCCATTTTGCGCCTGAATAACTTGGAAACCGCTGTCTTCTAAATACGCAACGATAATTTCCCGTATCGCTCGCTCATCATCAATGGTTAAAATGGTGGCTGTTCTTGCCATTAACCCGCGTCCCTAGCGTCGCCTTCCATTAACCGGCGTACCGTCTTGGCCAAGGGCTGCATATCCAATAACGGTTTCAAATAAATTTGCTCCTCATCCAATGCCAGCTTTTTTAGATCAGGCGGTAGGGCATAGTCAGATGATCCGGTATGCACAACAAAGCTCAATTTAGGGCATAGGGCGTGGAGATGGCGAATGGACGCATTGCCGTCCATTCCCGGCAATCGCATATCCATGATACAAACCGCGAACTGCTCTCCGCTTTGCACACATTGCACTGCTTCCTCACCGGAGGATACCGCCATGACTGTCATGCCTTCGTCTTCAAGGTACGCTTTCAAATTCTCCCGCACCAGAGGCTCGTCATCGACGACCAGTATTGCCGATGGCATTGCTATTGACCTCTACAATCGCTTTGCACAACGCTAATTTCCGCGATAACCAAGGCGCAGGGGTACCCTACCGCTTGATAAAAAAAGTTCATTGTAAATAGACATCGGTTTCAACAATTGTCGCAAATCAATACTTTTGACCCAGTCTAAAACGACCCGTTCGCTCCCGGCAAGCGTCTTTGAACATAAAAACATATTTTGTCAAGGTTCGCTGCCATGGCGCTCCTTGTCTTAGCTCGGTATCATATGCTTACAAGCGCTTTGCGAGCGCCATTTTGTCCGTCACTGTTTATAGGTATCCACAGATGTCACTAGGTCCGCTCATGCTGGGTCTGGAGAATCCCGCGTTAAGCGCCGAGGAACGAGAGCTATTGCAACATCCCCTGGTTGGGGGGGTGATTCTGTTTAGCCGCAATTATCACTCGCCCGATCAACTGGGCGCTTTACTTGACTCCATTCATGCCGTTCGGCAGCCTCGGCTGTTGGTAGCGGTAGATCACGAAGGCGGGCGAGTACAACGGTTTCGCGACGGCTTTACCCGTTTACCGGCAGTACGGCGACTCGGTGATTGTTACGACAGTGATCCCAAGCGCGCCAAACAGCTGGCCCGCACTACCGGTTGGTTAATGGCTGCAGAATTACGCGCCGTTGGCGTGGATTTCAGTTTTGCGCCGGTCTTAGATCTGGACTACGGGATTAGCACAGTGATTGGTGATCGCGCTTTTCATAGCGATCCCAGGGCGGTGAGCGAACTCGCGCAAGCCTATCTGCACGGTATGCACAAAGCGGGCATGGAAGCGGTGGGCAAGCATTTTCCAGGACATGGCAACGTGGCAGCGGATTCCCATCACGAACTGCCCATTGATCAACGCGCTTATGCGGACTTGGCCGCCGCCGATTTGGTTCCCTTCGCGCGTCTGGTGGAGTACGGTTTGGCTGGCATCATGCCGGCTCATGTGGTTTATACCGCAGTCGATGACCAACCGGCAGGTTTTTCTAACCGCTGGCTGCAGGACATACTCAGGCAGCAGCTAGGTTTCCAAGGCGTCATCTTCAGTGACGATTTAGATATGGCTGGTGCTGGCGTTGCCGGCACCCCCCCCGAACGAGCGCAAGCTGCTTTAGCGGCGGGTTGTGACATGGTGTTGGCATGCAATGATCGAGCGGCCGCCATTGCCATTTTAGACGGCCTACACTACTCGCCGGATCCTGCAACGCACTTGCGCCTGATTCGCTTCCATGGCCATAGTGGTGACATACCGATCGACGATCCCACACTCCGACAAAAAGCCGCGCATCTAGTACAAAACTACGATGCCTTTCCTCTGTTGGATATGGATACTTGAACTCGCTGCCTTAGGCAGCCCTTAACCTCGGCCAAGGCTGGTCATGGAACGCCTTTGTTCTATGCTAACCCCCTTGCGCTGATGGAGAGATTTGATGGCTAACAAGCTGCTAATCATCCTAGTCAATACCGATCCCAGCAATCCTTCTGAAATAACCGCTCCCCTTTTCCAGGCCACTGTAGCTTCTGCCATGGAATATGAGGTAGAAGTCATTATTACTGGCCGGACCGGTAAATTGGCGATCCAGGGCATTGCTGCCGATATGGTGCTCCCTCAGGATCAATCAAAAACAGTTTACGACATTATCAAAGAAGCCCATGACTCCGGCGTGCACTTCAAAACTTGCGTGGCGACTGTCGAGCAATGGGGTGATGAGTTAATTCCCGAAATCGAGGAAGCTGTGGGAGGGGCATATATCATCAGTGAAGCCATGGACGATGGCTCTGTGACGTTTACTTACTGAGCACGCTTTATGGCTAAGATCACCGCTGCTGAAGCCCGCACAGCCTTTCAAGAAGCCGAAATGTTATATCCGGAGCAGGCGGTTGAAGCAGCGCTGGATCACCTCGCTGCAGCAATCACTGCCCGGTTGCAAAACTGCGATCCACTGGTGTTGGTGGTTATGAACGGGGCCTTAATTCCAGCGGGTTTGTTGTTGTCTCGCTTGGATTTTCCATTACAAATTGATTATCTCCACGCCACCCGCTATTGCAGCGGAACCCGCGGCGGTACACTAAATTGGATTGCCCGTCCCAGCGTTCCGGTCTCGGGTCGCACAGTTCTGGTCGTGGATGATATCTTCGATGAGGGCACCACACTCAAAGCCATCATTGATGAACTGCGGCGTGAAGGCGCCCGCGATGTGTTCAGCGCCGTATTGGTCAACAAAATCCACGATCGTAAGGAATCCGATCTAGTGGTTGATTTTGTGGGCTTGGAGGTGACCGATCGTTATGTGTTCGGGTACGGCATGGACTACAAAGAATACCTACGGAATATACGGGGTATTTATGCCATCAAGGGGAATTGTTGAAGGATATTTGTAACCGTCACCCGCTGGGATGAGGGTGACGGTTAGCCGATCTGAGATCAATCCTAAGAACGTGGGTAGATCTTACCGACGTACTCGTCAATCATGCGGGTTGCGCAGAAACGGGGGGAGATCGTGCGTATACACGCTTTCATGCGTTTGATCCAACCTCTGGGAATATCCTGGCCGTCGCGGTCATAAAACAGCGGAACCAGCTCATTTTCTAACAACTCGTAAAATGCCGTTGCATCGCGGATATCCTTGGCGTCGTGGTCAGGATCTTCGGTGCCGTCAATAGCCCAGCCGTTGGTCCCGTCATAGGCTTCGGCCCACCACCCATCAAGTACGCTTAAATTGAGCGTCCCATTGAAAGCGGCTTTCATTCCGCTGGTCCCACTGGCCTCCAATGGCGGTCGGGGTAAATTGACCCAAACATCGCATCCGGCCACCAGCAAGCTAGCCGTGCCCATGTCGTAATCCTCTAAGAAAGCAACTCGACCGGCGATACGTGGATCGGTTTTCAGGCGAAACATGTTTTGTAGGGTACGCTTAGCGTCGTCATCGCGGGGATGGGCTTTACCGGCAAACAAAAACTGAATGGGACGCGACCCATCCAGCAAACGCAGCGCCCGTTCGGCATCTTGGACCACTAGCGAGAGTCGCTTATAGGTCGCTAAGCGACGTGCGAATCCAATAGTCAACACATTGGGATCAAGAACCTGCGAGGCTTTAAGCACGTAATCCATGTCGTCGCCGCGGGTCAAGCGATCGGTTACGCTTTGGGATTTCACCCAAGCGATCAACCGTCCACTGACTTCCATCCGCGCCGCCCACAATTCCTCGTCAGGAATATTTTCGACAGCTTCCCAAGTTGCGGGATTAGTGACCTGTTTCTGCTCATGCCAGCCCGGCTTCAAATACTTATCCAACAACCGCCGGTAAGGCGGGTAGATCCAGCTGGGCAGATGCGCACCGTTGGTGACATGGGTAATCGGTACTTCATCAGGAGAACCAGCCTTAAACAAACCCTGCCACATGCCCCGGGAGACGTCGCCGTGAATTTTGCTGACCCCGTTGATGCTGCGGCTCATACGGATAGCCAACGCCGTCATGCCTGGCGGTTCCTCTTGATCTTGCGGGTTAGAACGCCCCAAGCCCAGCAGACGATTCATGTCCGTGCCGAGTTGTGCTGCGACATCGGGAAAAACCGCGACAATCTCATCCGCTGAATAGGTTTCATTACCCGCCGGCACCGGCGTATGGGTGGTAAATACCACCCGCTGTTTGACGCGCGCGCACGCATCATCGAAAGACGCGCCGTGTCCCACCTCATGACGAACCAGCTCCAAGGTAGCGGTGGCCGGGTGACCTTCATTCATGTGAATGGTGGTGGGCTTGATCCCCAAGGCGTCTAATACTCGAACTCCGCCAACCCCAAGCAGTCCATATTGGGCTAAGCGTATTTGCCGGTTACCGTCATAGAGGCGCGCCGTGATGAAGCGTTGCCGCGGTGAATTTTCGGCCAGTTCAGCATCCAGCAAAAACAGCGGTACGCGGCCGACATCTACACGCCAGACATGCACCGCCACATCTTCGCCCCAAATCGGCACCTTGACCGTAATCGGGAGCCCATCTTTACCGGTGACTTTGGCAGCGGGGCGGCGATCCGGATCGGTGCCGTACCAATATTCATGCTGCCAGCCCGTGATGTCGATGCGTTGGTGAAAATACCCTTGTCGGTACAGCAGACCGACACCCACCATAGGCAGTCCTCGGTCTGCAGCTTCTTTAACGATATCTCCAGCCAGTGCGCCCAGCCCGCCCGAATAAACCGGCAACGAACGATGCAAACCAAACTCGGCGCAGAAAAAAGCGATCGGTTGGTCCGGGGTAGCCACGCCGTCTTCGGCATGTGGACGGGACATCTCTTCTTCCAGAGCATCGCGCAACGCTTCCACCCGCGCCACCATGGCAGGGTCCTGCGCGGCGCGCTCCAGCGATTCCGCCGGCGCCTCCTGGAGAAAACGCACCGGATTCTGCCGGCACAAACGCCACCGGTGGGGGTCGATGTCGCGAAAAACCTGTTCTCCGTCAGGATGCCACACCCAGCTGTAGTTATAAGCAACTCGCGCCAGCGGCGCGAGCCGAGACGGCACATGCGCAGCCAGGGCTTGTGCCGCCCGCCGGATGTCCCGTGCACCGCTGATTAGCGCTCCTTTTTCCCTCATGGCTTATACCTCATTATTCAGTTATCAGTTATGTTCAATCGCCGAGGCAAATATTCATATCGCGCGCGGTTTGGAGCACGTCCGAATCCATGGGTACGGTGCGCATACGCCGGGTCGCCATTTCTAAAGACACAGCGTGGACACCTTCATCGGTAAGTCCCACCATTTTGCCGAATTGTCCGGCTTCGATGAGTCGCACCGCAGCGGTTCCCAACCGTGACGACAACAACCGATCAAAAGCGGTAGGCTGACCACCCCGCTGCAGATGCCCGAGCACTAGCGAACGGGTTTCTTTGCCCGTACCTTCGGTAATTTTTTTGGCTACCCAATCGGCGATCCCCCCGAGCAATACCTCCCGTCCCTTTTCCTGCTCCCGTTGAATGACCCGGGCTCCGCCTTTAGGCGCTGCACCTTCGGCGACGACTACGATACTGAAGTGCCGCCCGCGTGCCTCGCGTTCGCGAATCTTGGCGTAAACCGATTCCATATCGAAAGGGATTTCCGGTAACAGGATCACATCGGCGGAACCGGCAATACCGGCATGCAACGCAATCCAGCCGGCATAACGGCCCATCATCTCGACGACCATGACCCGGTTATGGCTTTTCGCCGTCGGATGCAATTTGTCTAACGCATCGGTAGCGGTGGTGACGGCGGTGTCGAAACCGAAGGTGTATTCGGTCGATTCCAGGTCATTATCAATCGTTTTGGGGACGCCAATAACCGGCATATTATGCGTTTCATGCAGCTTCTGGGCGATGGATAGGCTACCGTCACCACCGATAGCAACTAATCCAATGAAGCCGAAATCGAAAAATTTCTGTACGATAGTCGCGCTACCATCTTCGATGACGCCTTGATCAGTGGTGATCTGGAAAGGGTTGCCGCGGTTGTTGGTGCCGAGGATGGTGCCTCCCAGATGCGTAATGCCGGCGACCACATCGGCATCCAGACGAATTAGGCCACCTTCTTTGACCAATCCTTCGTAACCGGTTTGAATACCGTACACTTCCCAACCGCGCCGTACACCTGCCAGCGTAACGGCACGAATCACTGCGTTTAAGCCGGGGGCATCGCCGCCGCCGGTATTTACCGCTATACGAGTGGGGATAGTCACTATGCAGTCTCCTAAGAAACCCTTGATTTGAGGGTATATTCAACGGTACCGACTTATAACAAGCCGTATTACATAACGACCCCTTTTAAAGGGGTCGTTAGCCTAAACCATGCGCAACTGAGAAACGCTTGTCTACAACATGTAGGGACTCTTGTAACTCTCCAAGATCTTAATGTAATTGGCGCGCTCGAATGCGGCAGGATCAGCCACGTTTTTCTGACTCATAGACCCTTTCATCTGTTCCACTGATTCATATTCCCGCCGTTCCATCCACATTTTCAACTCACCCAGCAAAGTAGAGAGGAAGGACACGCCATTCTTCAACAATGCGGAGGTAGTCATTACGGCATCAGCACCGGCCATCAGATACTTGACGATTTCTGTTGCGCTGTGAACACCGGTGGTCGCTGCCAGAGAAGCGTTGAGTCGACCGTGCAAAATTGCAATCCATAGCAGGGGCAGGCGAATTTCCCCCGGCGAGCTAAGATCAAGATTAGTCATGACCTCTAACTTTTCCAGATCGAAGTCAGGCTGATAGAACCGGTTGAACAAGACCAAGGCATCGGCGCCCGTATCGTCGAATTGCTTCGCCATTGAGCCGAAAGCGCTGAAGAAAGGACTCAACTTCAAAGCCACCGGTACCGACACGGCCTTCTTGACGGTTTTAACAATGTCCAGATAACGTTGTTCTACATCCCGTCCAGAAGTCGTCAAATCGGCAGGGATATAGTAGATATTCAGCTCAATACCTTTGGCTCCGGCATCCTGCATTTGTTTGGCATACTCGACCCAGCCGGCATCAGTAACACCATTTAAGCTGGCAATAATCGGTATGCTGACCGATTCGGAAGCGCGCCGAATAATATCTAAATAATTTTCCGTGCCGACATGGTAATCATCCGCGGTGGGAAAATAAGACAACGATTCCGCAAAACTTTCGGTCCCCGATTCAATCAAGTGATCGAAAGCGGCGTTTTCGTGCCGGATCTGTTCTTCGAACAACGAGAACATCACCACTGCTGATGCTCCAGCATCTTCCACTCGCTTGATCCCATCCACGTTTGCCGATAATGGCGAAGCAGACGCCATTAGCGGATGCTTCAACTCCAAACCCATATACTTAGTACGTAAGTCCATGATTCCCCCTCAATTCATTGTTCGTGCGATGCGGCATATCCTGACCAGACTGGCTTCCCCTCGGGCTCCTTCGTTTTGCCCATCCGGGATAGCACGAAGAGCCCGAGGTAACCGCAAGGTATTATGATCGTCTAGCGTCGGGATGGAATTGATCGCCTCTGCGGGTTGCCATTTCCTCATAGACATTCCAGCGCAGATAAACCGCGTCCTGCGCCAGCTTCAACAGGCGTTCCGCTTCGGCTGGGTTGGTACGACTCAGCATCTTGTAGCGAAGTTCGTTGTAGGCGTAGTCTTTCAACGAAATCCGTGGTCGCTGTGAGTCGAGCATGAAGGGGTTTTGATCCGACTGGCGGGCTTCTGGATTGTAGCGGACCAGTGGCCAGTGGCCGCTGGCGACAGCCATATCCTGCTGTTTGAGCCCCTGCTGCATATTGATACCGTGTGCAATGCAGTGACTGTAGGCAAGGATCAAGGAAGGTCCGTCGTAAGCCTCGGCTTCGCGGAATGCCTGCAACGTCTGTTGCGGGTTGGCCCCCATCGCCACCCGAGCGACGTACACATTGCCGTAGGAAATAACCTGCATGGCCAAGTCTTTCTTACCGACTTGCTTGCCGGCCGCGGCGAATTTCGCGATCGCGCCCAGCGGAGTGGATTTGGAGCTTTGTCCACCAGTGTTGGAATACACCTCGGTATCCATCACCAATACGTTGACATTACGACCGCTGGCTAGCACATGATCCAGACCGCTGGAACCGATGTCATAAGCCCAGCCATCGCCGCCGACGATCCACACACTGCGCCGCACCAGGTGATCCACTACCGATAACAAGTCTTTAGCAGCCGAGCTATCCAGCTTCATCAGCCGGACTTTCAGCTCAGATACCCGTTCCCGTTGGGCACGCAGTTCCGACTCGGTGGTCTGCGGCGCATTGAGAATATCGTCGACTAAATCCGCACCCACCTCGGCCTTCAACTTCTGCGCTAAATCATAGGCCATCTGGACGTGGTGATCAGCGGCCAAACGGAAGCCGAAGCCGAACTCGGCATTATCCTCGAACAAGGAATTCGACCAGGCCGGCCCGCGCCCGTCTTCATCGACAGTCCACGGGGTGGTGGGTAAATTGCCGCCGTAAATCGACGAACAACCCGTAGCATTGGCCACCACCAAGCGATCCCCGAACAACTGGGAGAGCAGCTTGACATAGGGTGTTTCGCCGCAACCCGCGCAGGACCCTGGAAACTCGAACAGCGGTTTCAGGTATTGCACACCACGCACGGTGGAGAAGTCCACCCGTGAGCGATTGCTAGCCGGGAGGGCCTCGAAAAACTCGATATTTTTCCGCTCATCAGCCAGAATCGGTTCCTTGGCGCCCATGTTAATGGCTTTCTTACCGGTTTCTTCCTTGCTCTTGGCCGGGCAGACTTCCACGCATAGCCCGCAACCCGTGCAGTCCTCGACATAGAATTGCAGCGTGTAACGCACGTCCGGGAGGCCCCGGGCATCGATGGGGGCTGATTTGAAACTAGCCGGCGCTTTTTCCAGTTGATCTTCGTTATAGAATTTGGCGCGGATCACGCTGTGCGGGCAGACGAAGCTGCAGTTACCGCATTGTATGCAGATATCCTGCTCCCAAATGGGCACAAACAGCGAAATGTTGCGCTTCTCCCACTGGGTGGTCGCAGTAGGATAGGTGCCATCGATCGGCAAGGCGCTGACCGGCAGTTTATCGCCGTTGCCGGCCATCATCATCGCCGTTACATTTTGCACGAAATCGGGCGCCTGGGCCGGCACCACGGGCGGCAACTCACGTTGGCTGCTGACCGTGCTCGGCACTTCGACCTGATACAAATTGACCAGGGTATTGTCGACCGCTTCGAAGTTTTTGCGAACGACCTCCTCACCTTTTTTCATGTAGGTCTTTTTAATCGAGTATTTAATCGCCTCGATCGCCTTGTCGCGCGGCAGCACATTGGAGATGGCGAAAAAACAGGTCTGCATGACGGTGTTGATGCGGGTACCCATGCCGTTGTCACGGGCCACCTTATAAGCATCAATCACGTAAAACGCCAGCTTCTTATCGACGATTTGCTGTTGCACTTTGCGTGGCAGATGATCCCAGACTTCATCCTTGCCGTAGAGACTGTTCAGCAGGAAAGTACCACCCGGCGCGGCATTACCCAGCACATCGGCTTTATCCAGGAAATTGAACTGATGGCAGCCGATGAAATTGGCGGACTGGACTAAATACGTAGACAGAATAGGATTAGGGCCAAACCGCAAATGGGAGACCGTTTGCGAACCCGATTTCTTGGAGTCGTAAACGAAATAGCCCTGGGCGAAGTTGCCGGTATCTTCGCCGATGATTTTGATGCTGTTCTTATTGGCGCCAACCGTACCATCGGCGCCCAGGCCATAGAACATGGCACGCACGACGTTGTCCGGTTCGATAATGAAAGTCGGATCGTAGTCCAGGCTGGTGTTCGACACATCGTCGATGATGCCAACCGTGAAATGATTTTTCGGTTTGGCCTTACCGAGTTCATCCAGAACCCCCTTGACCATGGCCGGGGTGAATTCCTTAGAGGACAAGCCGTAACGACCACCGATCACTCGCGGCATGGCCGGCAGCGGGGCAATCCCGTCCATGAAAGCTTCGGTCAGTGCCGTAACCACATCCAAATACATCGGCTCACCCGCTGAACCAGGCTCTTTGGTGCGGTCCATTACCGCGATGGCTTTGGTGGTCACCGGCAAGGCTTTAAGCAGATGCTCAGCCGAGAACGGCCGGAACAAGCGCACTTGAACGACGCCGACTTTCTCACCTTGTTGGCGGAGATATTCGATAGTCTCGCGGGCCGTATCGGCGCCCGAACCCATCAGAATCAACACGCGTTCGGCCTGTGGATCACCGAAGTAATCGAATAAGTGATATTGCCGTTCAGTCAGTTCTGCGAACTTATCCATCTGCGCCTGAACGATTCCCGGCGTGGCAGCATAGAATGGATTGACGGTTTCCCGACCCTGGAAATAGGTATCGGGATTTTGTGCCGTGCCACGTATGAAGGGATTTTCCGGGCTTAAGCCGCGCGCGCGATGGGCACGCACCAGATCGTCATCAATCATGGCGCGGATTTCTTCATCGGTCAGCAAGGTCAGTTTATTGACCTCGTGCGAGGTACGGAACCCATCGAAGAAATGGATGAACGGCACCCGTGCATTGAGGGTGCTGGCTTGGGAGATCAAAGCCATGTCGTGGGCTTCTTGTACGGAACTGGCAGCCAGCATGGCCCAACCCGTCGCACGCACCGCCATCACGTCTTGATGATCGCCGAAAATCGACAAACCTTGAGCCGCTAGCGAACGCGCCGCGACATTGAAAACCGTTGAAGTCAGTTCACCGGCGATCTTATACATATTGGGGATCATCAACATGAGCCCCTGTGATGCGGTAAACGTGGTGGTCAACGCGCCGGTTTGCAGAGCACCATGCACAGCGCCAGCGGCACCGCCCTCGCTTTGCATTTCAGCGATCAGGGGAATATTTCCCCAAATATTGGTTTTACCTTCGCTAGACCACTGGTCGGCCAATTCAGCCATGGTGGAAGAAGGTGTGATTGGATAGATGCCGCAGACTTCGTTGACGCGGTAGGCTACGTAGGCCGCAGCCTCGTTACCATCAATGGTAGTGACTTGTCTTTCGCCCATATTTCATTACTCCTGCGCCAGGCGGAGGTTCGTACCTTGTCAACTCAGCCAGGCGCGCGTGGTGATCTGTCCGGTCTAGCCTCTTTAGGCTGCCGACTCCGGTTCGGGAATCATCTCAATGGCATGGCAGGGGCACTGTTCGAAACACACCGCGCAGCCCGTGCATAAATCATAATCGAACCGGTAGCGCTTGCCCGGTCCTAGTTTGATCACCGCGTTTTCGGGACAAGAGCCATAACAGCCATCGCATTCATAGCAATTACCGCAGGATAGACAGCGCTTGGCTTCATAGACAGCCTCTTTCTGGCTCAAACCGCCTACAACTTCCTTGAAACCCATCTTACGTTGGCCAATCTCAAGGTGATTTTGCGGGCGCTGGGCAGCATCGGTGAAGTACCAGACATGTAGCTTGTCAAAACTGGCCAAGTCATGTTTGGGGGGTTTGTCGTACTGGGTGCCGCGCAAATAAGCGTCGATATGCCGGGCAGCTTTCTTGCCGTGGCCTACGCCGACAGTGACAGTTCGCTCGCTGGGCACCATGTCGCCACCCGCGAAAATGCCCGCATGTCCGGTCATCATGTTGTTATCGACGTTGACTACGCCATCGTCCTTGATCTCAATGCCGGGGATACTCTTGAGGAAACCGCTTTCGGTTTCCTGACCCAAGGCTAAAATCAGCGAATCGGCTTCCAAGGTTTCAATTTCGCCGGTGGGTTGGGGCCGACCGTTTTCATCCAACTTCATGACTTCAATGGTGATCGTGCCTTCGCCCACTTCCTTGATGGTGCGCAGCCAGTGCATCTTGACGCCTTCTTCTAGCGCCTCTTCGGCCTCGAACTTATGGGCCGGCATTTGCTCCTGAGTACGCCGATAGATTACCAGCGATTGATCAGCACCCAGTCGTTGGGCGACACGCGCCGCGTCCATTGCTGTGTTACCAGCGCCGTAAACGGCGACCCGGCGACCAATTTTAGGTGCTTCGCCGCTTTCTACACTCTTCAGGAAACTGACCGCATCCATGATTTTGCCAGCGTCGCGGGCGGGAATATTGACCTTCTTGCTGAGGTGCGCGCCGATAGCGACAAACACCGCGTCGAAGTTGCCGGCCTGTTTCTCGGCCAGTAAGTCGGTCACTTTATGATTAAGTACAATCTTGACCCCCATGTCTTCGATACGCTTGATTTCCTTGTCCAGCTCCGCGCGGGGCAACCGATAGGCCGGGATGCCAAAGTGCATCATACCGCCCGCCAAGGGGCCCGCTTCGTGGATTTCCACGCTGTGACCCAAGCGGGTCAGATGGTAGGCTGCCGAGAGCCCGCTAGGGCCGGCGCCGATAACCAATACTTTTTTACCACTGGGTTGGGCGTCAACTCTGGGTTTCCAGCCTTGTTCCGTGGCCATGTCGCCGAGAAACCGCTCGACCGAGTGAATACTCACTGAGCTATCCAGCTTTGCCCGATTACAGCCGCTTTCACAGGGGTGATAACACACCCGGCCATGAACTGCCGGCAGCGGATTATCTTTCACCAAGGTCTGCCAAGCTTCCTCAAACCGACCGGCTTGCGCATGCGCTAACCAGGCTTGAATGTCTTCACCCGCTGGACAGGCATTATTGCAGGGAGGTAACAAATCGGCGTAGAGCGGACGTCGCGAGCGAAAAGGACCGGTGCGTTGGTGTTGGGCCGCGAGATCCGGCGGCTGGGTCATGTCTTTGGGCTGGGTCATGGGACTACCTTCTCCTGATGAAGTGGAGAAATAATGAATCTGATTGAATCCTTATCAAAAAATACACTGCGGGGCGAACCCCGCAGTGCTAGCGGTCAAACGGGCAATGCGATTAATCGCTGATGCCGAGCCGTTTTTCCGTTTCCAACACGACCTGGGTCATGGGTAACACGCTGTCAGGATTCAAGGACATGGACTCAATGCCTTGCTCCACTAACCAGCGGGTGATTTCGGGGAAGTCCGAAGGGGCCTGGCCGCAAATACCAATGTACTTGCCGGCTTTCTTACACGCTTTGATGGCCATTTCCATCAGCATCAGCACCGCTTCGTTGCGCTCGTCGCCGCCGGTCATGCCGGCATCGCGGTCCATACCCAGAGCCAGCTGGGTCAAGTCGTTGGAGCCGATGGAGAAACCGTCGAATTTCTCCAGGAACTGGTCGGCCAACAGCGCGTTGGCTGGAATCTCGCACATGCAGACCACTTCCAAGCCGTTGTCGCCACGCTTGATTCCATTTTTCGCCAGAATCGCCAGCACTTCGTCGGCTTCACCAAGAGTACGCACGAACGGAATCATGATCTTGACATTGGTCAAGCCCATGACTTCACGCACATGCTTGATGGCCTTACATTCCAAACCGAAGCTCTCAGCAAAGGATTTGGACGGATAGCGGTAGGCGCCACGGAACCCGATCATCGGGTTCTCTTCGTGCGGCTCGTAGTCCTTACCACCCAACAACATGGCATATTCGTTGGACTTAAAGTCGCTCATGCGCACAATAACCGGCTTGGGATAGACGGACGCGGCGATGGTGCCCACGCCTTCCGCCAAGCGCATCACATAGTATTCGGTCGGGCTGGGATAACCGGCCATTTTCTCGTGAATTTGCTTGCGTATGCCACGATCCATCTTGTCATAATCAATCAAGGCGTTGGGATGGACACCGATGCCGGTGGCGATGATGAATTCCAAACGCGCCAGACCTACGCCTTCCATCGGCAGCTTGCACACTTCGAAAGCCATATCGGGGTTGGCCAGGTTGAGCATGATTTTGGTCTTGGGTTTGCCCAGGCCGGTCAAATCGATCTGCGATTTCTCGAACGGCAGTTTACCCTCATAGACATAGCCGACGTCGCCTTCGGCGCAGGATGCGGTCACTTCTTCGCCGTCATGAATCAGGCTGGTGGCGTTACCGCAACCGACCACGGCCGGAATACCCAATTCGCGAGAAATGATGGCGGCATGGCAGGTCCGACCACCGCGATTGGTAACGATAGCCGCAGCGACCTTCATCACCGGCTCCCAATCGGGATCGGTCATATCGGTGACCAGAATATCGCCCGGTTGGACTTCGTTCATTTGCGCGGCGCTGGCAATGACTCGCGCCCGACCCGCAGCGATCTTGGAACCAACGCTCTTGCCTTCGCACAGTACCGTACCGCGATTATCCAGCTTGAATACTTCATGAACCATGGCGCTCTTGCCGGATTGCACGGTCTCAGGACGGGCCTGCACGATGTACAGCTTGCCGTCATAGCCGTCTTTGGCCCATTCGATGTCCATCGGGCGGGCCTTGCCGGCCTTCATCGAATAATGCTCTTCGATGTCCACGGCGTAGCGAGCCAGCGTCAGCGCATCTTCATCGGAAACGCTGAATTTTTCCTGGTCACGCACATCCACGTCAACGTTACGGGTGGATACGCCAACTGACGTATCGTCGCCGTAAATCATCTTGATCAGCTTACGACCACGACGGCGTTTCAGAATCGGTTTGAAGCCTTCCTTCAGGGTGGGCTTGAACACATAGATTTCGTCAGGATCAACTGCGCCCTGCACCACGTTTTCGCCCAGACCATAGGCGCTGGTGATGAATACGGCATTACGGAAACCGGATTCCGTGTCCAGGGTGAAGATCACGCCGGAGCTGGCTTTATCAGAACGCACCATCTTCTGCACACCGATGGACAGCGCGACGTCCATATGCTTGAAGCCCTGATGGGTACGGTAAGAGATAGCGCGATTGGTGAACAGCGAAGCAAACACCCGCTTACAAGTTTGCAGCAGATTCTCGGCACCGCGAATATTCAGGTAGGTTTCCTGCTGACCGGCGAACGAGGCGTCCGGCAGATCTTCGGCGGTTGCGGAGCTGCGTACGGCCACATCAACAAGGCCCTGGTCGCCACTCAGCTCTTCATAAGCAGCTACGATTTCATCGGCCAGATCCTGGGGGATGGAGCCGTTACGCACCCAGTCCCGAATCTTATGGCCGGACACGGCCAGCGCATCCACATCGGTGGGGTCCAAAGCGCCCAGTTCAGCAGCGATCTTGTCGTGCAGGCCATTGGAATCGATGTAATAACGATAGGCATCAGCCGTGGTTGCGAAACCGTTGGGGACCATGATGCCTTTAGCAGACAGTTCCCGATACATTTCGCCCAAGGACGAGTTTTTACCGCCCACTTGGGGTACATCGTGGACACCGAGTTCGATGAAACGCTTGATATGCTTAAATTGCTGCATGTAACACTCTCCAAAAGTGGCACAAATCACACGCGCCCCTGAGCCCTATGCTAGGTTCGGGAGCTACCTATAAAAATGATGAAAACACACGAATTTCAAACTTGGCACCTGACCGGAATGGACGCGATGCCTGTTCGATTATGAAGCCTGGTTCCCCAGCGATGCCTGAGTTCCTTATTAAGGAAAGCAGCAAACGTCATACCATTCAAGGGGCGAGCTATGAAAACTTTTACTTTTGACGGTTCAATGCGGGTCTTAGCTATTCAAACAACGCGATCATAACGTCGAAAAACCTTGAGGCATGTTCGTTTAGGGTCAATGGCGCACCATGTTAGTGAGGGTAACAGTGGATTAGGACTCAAATTGAGCAACAAACCGGATGAGTAAATTCTGCTCATCCAGGATAAGAATACTATAATTTCTTGTTTTCATATTTGTTGCAATTATTATTTGCGGTTGTCGTCGGGCAAGCTTTGATGCGGATCAATTTTTCATCGCCTATGCCTGCTACCCTGCCAGTAATCTTCTACTACCCCTGCCATACTTTGAAAGTACCATTGCTCTGAGAGGTCTGGACCATGTGTCTCGGTATTGCGATGCGTGTCATCGGCATCGACGGTTTCAACGCTCGCTGTGAGGCCAAAGGCGTACAGCGTGAAGTGAGTTTATTTATGTTGCAAGACGAGCCGATCGCGGAGGGCGACTACGTCATGGTGCATGTGGGTTACGCGATTCAAAAAATTACTGAACAGGAAGCACGTAGCATATGGGAGCTCTTTGATGAGATGTTAGCTCGTGAACAGGAAATGGAGTTACAGTAAATCGTGCACGAATTGGCGGTTTGTAACAGCTTACTTATGCAAGCGGAGCGCATTGCCAAGGACCATGATGCACGGGCAGTGGAGTGTATTCGCTTAGCCGTAGGCCCGTTATCAGGCGTAGAACCCACCCTGCTTGAGCAGGCGTTCAGTGTTGCCCGAGCAGGTACCTTGGCGGCCGATGCCAAATTGATCATAGAGTCGCTACCGATTCGCGTGCGTTGCCGATCTTGTGGAGCGGAGAGTCCCGCCTCGACTAGTCGGTTGTGCTGCGCACAATGCGCTGACTGGCAAACCGATCTGGTGAGCGGTGACGAGATGTTATTGACCAGCCTGGAGCTGGTGCTGGAGGAAGAAAATGTGTGAGACGTGTGGTTGCAATATCACTGCTGGCAATCGCCATTTGCTGGAAGGTGACGGCGTACTGGCAAGAACGCCGGATGGGAAAGCAGCGGTCAGCGTGTTGAGTGGCTTGCTGCACGAAAACGATCACCAAGCCAACCATAACCGCCAGCACTTCGATCAGCACGGTATTCTGGTCATTAATCTGATGTCTTCGCCGGGGTCCGGCAAAACCGCCTTGCTGGAAGCGACCTTGGATGATCTGCGGGACGAGTTCAAAATTGCCGTCATTGAGGGCGATCTCGAAACCGAGAACGACGCCGCGCGAGTGCGTGCTAAACAGGTGCCGGTGGTGCAGATCACCACCGGTTCAGCGTGTCATCTGGATGCGCATCTGGTGCATGATGCGTTACACACCCTGGATTTACAGGGTATCGATATTTTGTTTATTGAGAATGTCGGTAACCTGGTCTGTCCGGCTAGTTTCGACCTCGGCCATCACCTCAATGTCACTCTGTTATCGGTCACCGAAGGCGACGACAAACCGGCCAAATACCCGGTCATGTTTCGGGCCAGCGATTTGTTATTGATTACCAAGACCGATTTGTTAGCAGTGCTAGATGATTTTTCTCCCGCCGCTGCCGAGCAACGGCTACGCGACCTAGCCAACGCCGCACCGGTGATTGGCTTATCGGCCCGCCGGGGCATGGGCATGGACGAATGGTTGGACTGGTTGCGCCAAGCATTGGCCGAGCATAGGTTGCACTTGCAACGCGGTGAAATTCAACGCCCAGCGATGCAACCCGAGGGTATTCAATTCCACAGCCTGGAGCCCGAGGTGATCAAGCATCACCATGCCGATTCCAGACACACCCACACGCATACCCACCTTCATCAGGAGACCTGACTATGGTCGCTTCCGCTCAGGATTGGTTGCAACGGATTCGCGAGCTGCCCTTGCCGCCCAAAATCCGCTTGATGAATGTCTGCGGTGGTCACGAACGGTCGATCAGCATGGCTGGTTTACGTGCGGCGCTGCCGAGCACTATCGAGCTGATTCCCGGCCCTGGTTGTCCGGTGTGCATCTGCCCCGAAGAAGACATTTATCAGGCTATTCAATTGGCATTACGGGAAGAGGTGATTCTGCTCGCCTTCGGCGACATGCTGCGCGTGCCGGTCAATGCGCCTAAGAGCCAAGTGCGCTCCCTGGAACAGGCGCGGGCAGCGGGCGCCGATGTGCGACCCATCGCCTCGCCTCGGGAAGCGGTGGTCATCGCCCAAAGTCATCCGAACCGAGCGGTGGTGTTTTTCGCTGCCGGTTTCGAAACCACTACCGCCCCCGTCGCGGCGTTGATCGCTGAGCAACTGCCCGAAAATCTTAGTATTTTGTTGTCAGGCCGGCGCACTTGGCCGGCAGTGGCGATGTTGCTGGATTCGGAAACGCCGGGGTTCGAGGCGCTCATTGCGCCGGGCCACGTGGCTACAGTGATGGGCCCTGAGGAATGGGAATTCGTCGTCACCAAGCACCGGATGCCGGCTGCCGTGGCCGGATTTAGTCCGGTCAGTTTACTGGCGGCGACTTATTCGGTGCTGCGCCAACACCTGGAAGGTCGTTGTCTATTGGATAATTGTTATCCGGAAGTAGTACGACCGGGCGGTAACCCCACTGCGTTGCGGCAATTGGATACCGTCCTGGATACGGTAGACGCCAATTGGCGAGGTGTAGGGGTTATCCCGGCTTCCGGGTTTGCCCTGAAACCTGAATTGGCCGCCCATGACGCACGTCGGTTGTGGCCCAACCACGATGATGCCGCTCGCAAACGGGCCGGACAAATGCCACCCGGTTGTGATTGCGCGCGGGTGGTGTTGGGTAAAATTTATCCCAATCAATGCACGCTGTACGGTCGAGCTTGTACGCCGCGCAACCCTATCGGTCCGTGCATGGTCTCGGATGAGGGAGCGTGCCGGATCTGGTGGGCCACCGGCATTCGCGAACCCGCACCCGTTGACCAGACGACTTAGGCAATTGCCTTAAAGCGCGGCTGCTAGACGGCTACCTTGATCAATGGCGCGTTTGGCATCCAACTCTGCAGCCACATCCGCGCCACCGATCAAATGCACGCTGACACCCGCCCCTCTGAGTTCCGCTTCCAGATCACGGCGGGGTTCCTGACCAGCGCAAATCACCACGTTATCGACCGCTAATAACTGCGATTTGTCGCCGACCGTAATATGCAGACCCTGATCGTCGATAGTCTGGTATTGAACGCCCGCCATCATCCGCACACCCCGGTGTTGCAGCGAACTGCGATGTATCCAACCGGTGGTTTTACCCAGATTCTTGCCCGGTTTACTGGATTTACGTTGGAGCAGATAGACCATGCGCGGTGAAGGCATCGGCTCGGGTTGGTCTTTGCTCAGTCCGGCACGATTCTCAAGCGTGGCATCAATACCCCATTCCTTAAAGAACAGATCTTTGTTCAGAGTGGGCGACTCCCCTTGGTGGGTCAGAAACTCCGAGACATCGAAGCCGATGCCGCCGGCCCCCACGACAGCCACGGTGTTGCCCACCGGCTTGTTGTGCAGTAGTACGTCTACATAAGACAATACTTTGGGATGATCTAAACCGTTAATCGGCGGTTTGCGAGGCGCGACCCCGGTGGCCAGTATCACCTCATCATAACCCTCGGCGCACAGTTCCTCAGCGCTGACGGCTTGGCCCAGCTTAACCTTTACGCCAGTTATTTCCAGTTGCCGCCGAAAGTAGCGGAGCGTTTCGTGGAATTCCTCTTTGCCAGGGATTCGCTTAGCCATATTGAACTGGCCGCCGATCTCGTTCGCCGCTTCAAACAAAGTGACCTCATGACCCCGTTGTGCGGCTACGGTTGCACAGGACAGTCCCGCCGGTCCGGCACCAACTACGGCGATGCGTTTTTTATGGGTAGTCGGCAGGTAATTGAGTTCGGTTTCATTGCAGGCGCGCGGATTAACCAAGCAAGTGGCATGTTTTCTGACAAAAATATGATCCAGGCAGGCTTGGTTGCAGGCGATGCAAGTATTGATCTCATCGGTGCGGCCTTGCTCCGCTTTGATAACAAACTCGGGATCGGCGAGCAGTGGTCGCGCCATGGAAACCATGTCGGCCTCTCCGCCGGCCAGAATGTCTTCACAGACTTGCGGCATGTTAATGCGGTTAGAGGTGATCAGCGGCAGCTGCACATGTTCTTTCAACTTGCCGGTGAGCCAAGTGAAGCCGGCTCGCGGCACCATCGTTGCGATCGTCGGAACCCGCGCTTCATGCCAGCCGATGCCGGTATTGATCAAAGTGGCACCGGCCTCCTCTATGGCTTTGGCCAACATCACGACTTCATTCCAGGCACAACCCTCATCCACAAGATCCAACAGGGAGAGGCGGTAAATAATAATAAAATCCGCTCCCACTGCTGAACGCATACGGCGCACGATTTCCACCGGGAAACGCATCCGAGCGGTAAAATCGCCTCCCCACTGATCGGTACGGCGATTAGTCCGGGCAGCGAGGAACTGATTGATCAAATAGCCCTCCGAACCCATGATTTCCACCCCGTCATAACCCGCCTCTCGTGCTAATTGAGCTGAGCGGGTAAATGCGGCGATTTGCCGGTCAACGCCACGGGCACTGAGCGCACGAGGCTTAAACGGGGTGATGGGCGATTTGAGTGCGGACGGCGCCACGTTGAATGGGTGATAGCCGTAGCGTCCAGAGTGCAGAATTTGCATGCAAATCTTGCCACCTTCGGCATGGACGGCTTGAGTGACTCGTTTATGACGCCCCACTTCCCAGAACCGATTGAGTTTACCGGCCAATGGAGCAACCCAACCGGCGATATTAGGAGCTATGCCGCCGGTCACCAGAAGGGCGACGCCTCCTTTGGCGCGCTCGGCGAAGTAAGCTGCTAATTTGTCGTAATCTTTGCTGCGATCTTCCAGTCCGGTGTGCATGGACCCCATCAGGACACGATTACGCAAGGTAGTGAAGCCCAGATCAAGCGGGGCTAACAAGTGTGGGTATGGTGTTGTCATAAAGGATTATTGGCTGGTGGTTGTTTTGCTGCATTATAAAAGGTATCGCCCGCCCCGTCAGCCTTTGGCCGGGGCGAGGATTACAGAGGATGAGTAGCGAGAGAGGATGAAGAAGCGTGGATTGAAGTCAGGGTATTGCTCAGCGTTGTTTAAACTGCTGATGGCCCATTGAACTTTCTCGCTTCAGAAAGTTCCAGAACGCTATGATCCAACTTCTCCACAAGTTGAGAGAGTTTATCAATGTCATTACGAGAGGCAATACCTAACTGCCTTAACAGCTGACTGAGAGAACCCTGCAAAATACTACCCGCTTTATTCCAGGTTCCCTTAGCTTCTTTCACGGCACCTTCCAGTCGTTCCTCAGCCAAATTGACTTGGCCACTGACCTGTTTATTCAGGCGCGCCTGAGCTTCTTCGCCTTTAGTGACCAAAACCTTAAACAGAGTATTGGTTTCCTGTTGTACTCGTGCGCAGGCACCCAACCCTGCCAAACCTACTTTATATAAGGAATTCAAGGCTTGGTTAACTGACTGAGAGTCATTTAAGTCAACAAGAGTAGCTGCATTCATTGTTTAGTTTCCCTAATAGCGGCGGTTACGGTTCTTTGAAAAAGATCAATCGCCATGACACTGATTTGGCAGGTGTTAGTCTAATGATTTTTGTTAGAATAAACACACTAACCAACTGGCTTTTTATTTGTAATAAAAGTGTCACAAATCGAAATGTGATAAAAAGAAATTTAGTGTGTTTGCTCTAGACAAAGCGCCTACTATTTGACTGTGCGTAGATGAATTCTCCTCCTTATCTACTGCACATCCTCCTTTGGTGGTTATTGACCGGACCTCTTCTTAGGTCCGGTCTTTTTTATTGTTGAACCCTGAATAGAAATAGGGTCTTTTATAAAAACCACAGCCACATCAATTAGAACAAAAACTCAAAAGTAGACTCTCACTGTAAATAACAAAGGGTGCTAAAACACCGCTGCGAGTGCATCCAACAAGCGATCAATGTGGATTTCCTGGTGCGCGGCCGATAGCGTGATGCGCAGTCGAGCGGTTCCTGCGGGTACGGTCGGGGGCCTGATGGCGCTGATCAACAGTCCACGCTGCGATAGTGACTTATTCAAGCTTAGTGCGCGTTCGGCATCGCCTACCAATAAAGGTTGAATAGGGGTCTGGGAAGGCATAAGCGGCAGACCTAACTGCTCTGCACCAGTGCGAAATCGGTGTATCCAATCGCGTAACCGCTGCCGACGCCATTCCTCTTGCCGAACCAAGCGCAGGCTGGCTCGGGTGGCGGCAGCCACCGCTGGAGGCGTAGCAGTGGTAAACACGTAAGTGCGCGCCTTTTGGATCAGCCACTCAATCAAATCCTCGCTACCGGCTACGAAAGCTCCGCTTGTCCCCAATGCCTTACCTAGGGTGCCTACCACAATCGGTACGTCTTCTGTGCTCAGCGCATAATGGTCCAGAATGCCGCGCCCCTCGCGGCCGATCACGCCAAAGCCGTGGGCATCATCCACCATCAGCCAGGCCTTGTGGGTCTGTGCAACCTTCACCAGATCAGGTAACGGTGCCAAATTACCGTCCATGCTAAACACGCCATCAGTGGCGACTAAAGCATCCCCTGCACGTCCTGTCATGCGTTTGCTCAAGGCGTACGCATCGGCATGGGCATAACGCATTAATCGAGCGCCCGACAGCAATCCTCCGTCTAACAGCGAGGCGTGGTTCAATCGATCCTGGTAAACGGTATCGCCCCGTTGTAGCAAGGCGGATATCACCCCGAGATTGGCCATGTAACCGGTGGAAAATAACAGCGCACGCGGACGATCGGTAAAATCGGCGAGTTCTTCCTCAAGCGCATGATGTTCACGGCTGTGGCCATTGATCAGATGAGCAGCACCGCTCCCGACCCCGTAGCGTTGTGACGCTTGTTGGAACGCATTGATCAGGGCCGGGTGATTCGCTAAGCCTAAATAGTCGTTGCTGCAAAACGCCAGATAGTGGCGGCCTTCTATGACTACCTCAGCCCCTTGCGGGCTATCCAGGACTTGCCGACTGCGGTATAGCTGTTGTTCCTGTACTTGGCCGAGTTGAGCCGCCAGATTTCGCATAATAATTAGCTGAGTGCTGCACCGGCTTGCAGGTTGGCAGCGTCGCACTCATCAGGAGCACTCTGTTCAGTCGGTTCGGTGGTCAAATCCAACGGGGTGATACCTAACCGTTCGAATAAATCACGATCTTTTACTGTCTGGGGATTGGCTGTGGTTAACAGCTTGTCGCCATAAAATATGGAGTTGGCGCCGGCGAAGAAACATAACGCCTGAGTTTCATCGCTCATGTCGTCGCGACCCGCGGAAAGCCGGACAAATGATTTCGGCATCATGATCCGGGCCGCAGCAATCGTGCGGACAAACTCCAACGGATCGAACGCTTCCGAACCAAAGAGCGGGGTACCTTCCACTTGCACCAACATATTGATAGGCACGCTTTCCGGGTGTTGCGGCAGGTTAGCCAGGGCGATCAACAACCCGGCGCGATCCCGCACTGTTTCACCCATGCCGACAATGCCGCCGGCACAAACGTTGATACCGGCCTTGCGCACATGATCAAGCGTGTCCAAGCGATCCTGGTAGGTGCGAGTAGTGATGATTTCGCCATAGAATTCCGGCGAGGTATCCAGATTATGATTGTAATAATCTAAGCCAACATCCTTGAGCCGTTTTGCTTGCTCCGCCTCCAGCATGCCCAGCGTGACGCAGGTTTCCAATCCCAAGGCTTTCACACCTTCGATCATTTGCAGCACATGCACGAAATCCCGCTCTTTGGGGTTGCGCCAAGCGGCGCCCATGCAGAATCGCGATGCGCCCCGTTCTCGGGCTTGCCGTGCGGCTTCCAGCACTTGCTCTAACGGCATCAGCCGTTCGGGTTGCAGGTCGGTATCGTAACGGGCACTCTGCGGACAATAGGAACAATCCTCCGGGCAGGCACCGGTTTTGATACTTAATAAAGTGCTGACTTGCACGGCATTGGGATCGAAATGCTCGCGATGAACACTTTGGGCCTTAAACAAGAGGTCATTGAACGGTAACTCGAATAAAGCGACAACTTGGGCAGTTGTCCAATCATGGCGAATTTCGGGAAGGGGATCGAATTTCATGAAATAACTCCGTGGGGTATTACTGTTAGTATCGACTAGCCGACTATCAGTCATTCATTGTTGCCTGTCAACAGACAAGCCATGCCAAAAGTTTACAGCTGGTTAAAAAAACTACACTTTTGCGGTTTTCCGCCAACTTGTCTGCTATGCGGTGCAGCCGGAGAAGGGGATCGTGATTTGTGTGCGGGTTGTGCAGCAGATTTACCGCTAAACAGCCCAGCCTGTTACTGTTGTGCCATACCCTTGGCCGGAGGAACCGAGTTGTTATGCGGACGGTGCCAACAACAACCGCCCCATTTTAGCCAAGCTTTTGTGCCGCTATTATATCAACCGCCAGTGGACTTTCTGATCAAAGCACTAAAATTCCAGGGGCGTTTGACTGTAGCACGCCTACTGGGAGACTGGCTTAGCGAAGCCCTAGCTGATCGTTCTAATCCATTGCCACAAGCCATCATTCCAGTACCTTTGCATGCCGCAAGAATGAGAGAACGGGGTTTTAATCAAGCCTTGGAAATCGCACGCCCAATAGCTCGACGATTGGGTATTCCGATGCTGCCCAACGCTGTAAGCCGGATTCGTCATACCGCGCCGCAGATGGGATTAGATGCCCGTACCCGTCGCAGTAATATTCACGGCGCTTTTATCGTCAGTCAGCCCATCCAGCTGCAGCATGTAGCGATTCTGGACGACGTGGTCACTACAGCGAGTACGGTTGCTGAAATAGCTAAAGTGTTACGTACTGCCGGTGTACAGGAAATCACCATTTGGGCCTGCGCCCGAACGCCGCATTAAGAAAATGGATCATGAATAATGAGCAGGGGACAGGTCTGTTAATAAACGGAAAGGAATCGAAGGAATCGAAGGTTTTTGAAGGTATTTTTCATATTATGGCTCCACCTCAAGTGTAGAGAAACTGAGTACCTGGATTTGGCCAAGCTGCAATCTATAGTAGGGAATGTTCCAGGCACTCGCCGATCCTTTAATTATCACAACAGTGCAGGTTGATTATGACACTCTCAATAGCGCCCTCTTTGGATACCTGTCGTGAACTGATTCGCGACATTGAGGATTTTCCCAAGCCCGGCATTGTGTACAAGGATATTACCCCTTTGCTGGCCAATGGCCCGTGTTTTCGGGTTGCAGTGGATAAAATTGCAGAACATTGCGAGCAACAGCATTGGCAACCCAACCTGTTAGCCTGTCCGGAAGCGCGGGGATTTATTTTCGGAGCTGCGTTAGCCTACCGCTTAGGCGTAGGGTTTATCCCTATTCGCAAGCCCAACAAACTACCACACCACAAGGCGCGGGTGGATTATGATCTGGAATACGGTAACGATGCGGTGGAGATGCACCAGGATGCGATTCAAGCGGGGCAGCGAGTGATTTTGGTGGATGATCTGCTGGCTACCGGCGGCACCATGGCCGCCTGTGCCCGCCTAGTGGAAGACAGTGGCGCACAGGTGATCGGCTGTGTGTTTTTACTAGAGCTGCTGGCTTTGCGGGGCCGAGAAAAATTGGCTACTTTCCCGACTCATGCGTTATTACCGATGATTTAGCCTAAGGCGATTGCCTAAGATCCTCGCGTGGCCCGGAAGCAACAATTGTTCACAATATGATACTTATCTAGCTGATACGCTATACAATAATCAATGGAGCAGGTCTTGTTCCGTTAGGAAAATAACAACCTGGGAAGCAATCACGAGGAGAGAATAACAATGTATCAGCGTATTAAAACATCAATACTTAGCATCGCAGCATTGACCCCCTTAATAGCGATGCCCAGCCTTGCCCTACAAACCGGTGATTGGCTGGTTCGATTAGGCCCGGCCTGGGTGTTGCCGAATGACGATAGCGGCTCGGTAAGCGGTATTCCCGGTTCCGAAGTCAGTGTGGACGACGACGTGACCTTGGGGTTCACGATCGGCTATATGATGACCGATAACCTGGCGTTGGAGTTGCTGGGCGTTATTCCAACCACGCACGATATCAGCGGGGAAGGGTCGATCGGTGTGTTGGGACGGATAGGAGACGCCAAGGTATTGCCGCCCACCTTGTCGATACAGTATCACTTCATGCCCACAGCACAGATACGGCCCTATGTGGGCGCCGGCATCAACTACACGTACTTTTACGACGAAGACACGACGTCCTCGCTAGACAACGCCTTGGGCGGTAGTACCGATCTTGACCTAGACAATTCTTGGGGATTCGCAGCACAGGCGGGTGTTGATGTGGTGTTCAAAGACAATTGGTTCGGCAGTTTCACCGCCTGGTATGTCGATATCGAAACCGAAGCGACGCTCAGAACCGACGGCGTCAAACGCAAAGTAGATGTAGACATTGATCCCTGGGTTTTGATGCTGTCGGTGGGAACCAGTTTTTAGCGATATAACCAATCCCGCTTACCCTTAAACCTCTGTAGCACCTCCTCTGCCCACCGCTCTGCGGTGGGTTTTTTTCGCTGCGGGTTTCACTCGGTAGCCGATACTGCCGCAGCTACTCCTCGCAGAGCCGGATGCACGGCAGTAATTACCCAAACAGGAATGGGAGTAAGGTAGGGTTTCAGCCGACCTTTAGCTTCAAAACGGTCACGGAAAGCGGAACGGGCTAGAAAATCTCCCAAACGCGGCGCAATCCCACCGCCAATGTAAACCCCACTGCGAGCCCCCAAGGTCAGCGCTAAATTACCCGCTGCCGCGCCTAGCATGGCACAGAATATTTCTAAAGTTTCCTTGCAGTACGGACAACTATCAGTCAGTCCGCGTTCGGTGATGTCTGCCGGCTCCAACGACTCTGGTGGTTGCCCGGCCAACTCTCGTAGAGCCTGATTAATATTCACCAAGCCGGGACCGGACACAAGTCGTTCCATTGAGACATGGCCATAATGTTGTTGCAGAACCTGGGCTATCGCCCATTCTTTCTCGGTGGCCGGGGCAAAACTCACGTGTCCACCCTCGGTTTGTAACGGAACCCATCGGCTGCCCGACCAAACTAAGCCGGATACGCCTAACCCAGTACCCGGCCCAATCAAGCCCATAACCGTTTCTGCAATCGGCGCATCGCCACCAATCTGAACCCGTTCCTGCGCATCCAGGTGCGGCAACGCTAACGCCAGTGCCGTGAAATCGTTCAGCAAGCGTAATTGCTCGAATCCCAGTGCTTGACGGGTAGCATCAATGGAAAACGACCAGTCGGCATTATTGGTAAAGGTGACCTGATCCCCAGTCACCGGGGTAGCGACCGCCAGGGCTGCTACGGTCGGTTTCGGTTCCGGGCATTGTTCCAGATAGGCGCTGATGGCTGCCGTGATGCTGTGATGATCGGCGCAGGATAATACCTGCTCGGCATAGATTCGCTCAGCTGCGTCGACCAACGCGAAACGCGCGTTAGTACCACCGATATCAGCGACCAAACGGGGGCGGGGTTGGGCTGTAGACATGAAAGTAACTCCGCGTTTTGCCGTCGCTTAAGTAATAACGTCGGGTTTGCTACGGCCGGTACGTTCTTCAATACCAGCCAGCGTCTCGGCGATGGCGATCAATTCTTTCAGAGCCACCTGCGGATCGGTTTGATGCAACCGGGAATCGGGTTCATGACGTTCGATATAGACCCGAAGGGTGGCGCCCTCGGTGCCGGTTCCGGATAAGCGGTAAACAATCCGCGCACCGCCCTGGAACAGCACCCGAATACCTTGCTGGTTGCTGACGCTTCGATCTACCGGATCGGTATAGCTAAAATCATCCCCTTGCGCTACTTCGTAACTGCCAAAGCGCTGACCGCTCAGAGTAGGTACGGTGATACGCAGGTGCTCCATCAAACCCTGCGCCCGATCCGAATCTATGCCCTCATAATCATGACGGGTGTAAAAATTACGACCGAAGCGCCCCCAATGCGACTGTAAAATCTGCTCTACCGACTCATTGCGTAGGGCCAGAATATTTAACCAGAACAGTACCGCCCACAGTCCATCCTTCTCCCGCACATGGTCGGAACTGGTACCGAAGCTTTCCTCACCACACAAAGTGATTCGTTTGGTGTCCATTAAGTTGCCAAAGAATTTCCAGCCGGTGGGGGTTTCGTAACAAGCAATACCTTGCGCTTCGGCCACCCGATCGACGGCTTGGCTGGTTGGCATGGAGCGAGCGACCCCATTGAGTCCCATACTATAGCCGGGTACCAGATGAGCATTCGCGGCCAGCACCGCCAAACTATCACTGGGGGTCACGTAAAAGTGCCTACCCAATATCATATTACGATCACCGTCGCCGTCCGAAGCAGCGCCGAAATCGGGAGCGTTCGCCCCGTACAACTGTTCCACCAAATCATGTGCATGTACCAGATTAGGATCGGGATGGCCACCCCCAAAATCCGGCAAGGGATTACCGCGCATGACGGTGCCGGGAGGCGCACCCAAGCGCTCTTCCAGAATGGCCCGCGCATAGGGGCCGGTGATGGCGTGCATGGCATCGAAGCGCATGGTGAAATTACCGGCCAGCAATTCGTGCAACCGGTCGAAGTCGAACAGACTTTCCATTAAGGCAGCGTAATCCTCGACCGGATCGATCACCTGTACCGCCATTTCACCTAGGCTGAATTCGCCCAACTGGTCTAAATCGACGTCTGAAGTTTCTAAGATGTTATAGCGGTCAATCACTTGACTGCGTTGATAAACGGCCTCGGTCACTGACTCTGGTGCGGGACCACCAGCACCGATATTGTATTTAATCCCGAAATCGCCTTCCGGGCCACCCGCATTATGGCTGGCCGACAGCACCAAACCGCCGAAGGCTTTGTGTTTGCGAATCACGCAAGAGGCGGCAGGGGTCGATAACAAACCGCCTTGCCCGACCAACACTTTTCCAAAGCCATTGGCCGCGGCCATTTTTAAAATGATTTGTAGCGCTTCGCGGTTGTAATAACGGCCATCACCACCCACAACCAAGGTCTGACCCCGGTAATCCTCCAGCGTATCGAAAATGGCTTGGACGAAATTCTCCAGGTAATGGGATTGCTGGAAAACCTGCACTTTTTTGCGCAGGCCGGAAGTGCCGGGCCTTTGACCCTCGAACGGCTGGGTAGCAACGGTTTTGATAGTCATGAAGTTCCTTGCAAAACGCGGTCGAAGAAGTGAACAGATGGCGTATTATCAACAATCGACCGGGAAACGACAGCCCATCCGGGTCAATTGAGACATAATCATAACAACCATTATACGAGGTTGTTTTTCTCAACACAGCTGAGGAGAGTTTACAGTGAACGAACAAACCCGCATTGAACTGGAGGCTGCCGCTTTTCGCCGGTTAGTAGATCACTTACGGGAACGCACCGACGTGCAGAATATCGATTTGATGAATTTAGCCGGATTTTGCCGCAATTGTCTGTCGAAATGGTATCAGGCAGCAGCCGAGGAACAGGGCCAACCGATAAATTACGATCAAGCTCGAGAAATCGTCTACGGGATGCCTTATGCGGAATGGAAGAACAAATATCAACGGGAAGCCACGCCTGAACAACAAAAAGCTTACGCCGAGACGACTCAAGGACAAAATCACTGAATTAGCGCTGCTCACCACGAGCTGGATTCCCGAATAAACGGGAATCCAGCTCGGCTTGCGTTATGCCTAGATTGCTTCAGGTTCCCAACCGAATTCCTCGACAGCGCGGAACAAATCCGTGTCGGAAACAATACCGATAGGGCTGCGATCTTTTTCCACGATGACCCTGCGGATATTCGCTGCAACCATGGTAGCCGCTGCTTCATGCAGCGAGGTATCCAGATGCACCGTATGAATTGGGCGACTGGCGATTTCGCCGACCTTCACCCGCGCCGGCGAGCGGTTAGCCCCGATGATTTTTTTGATGACATCCCGTTGAGTCATGATGCCCCACCCCTCATGATCGGCATCCGGCTCGATCAGCACAGCGTGACGGTTTTGCTCGCGCATGGATTGCATGGCGACACTGACGGTTTCCGTGCCTTTAACCACCATGACGGGATGCATCACAGCACCCACTGTTTGTGGAATGCGGCCGGTAATCTCCATGGCTTCAATCGGGTTGGCGACGCGTTGCGCTTCGCGCTCCTTACGCTCTTGCTCTAAAGCCTGGCGGCGGCGTGCTTCTTCTTCAACCAAATGTGTGCTGCTGGATTTGATTTTATTGATCAGGCAATCCGCGAAACCACTGGTAGACATTTCCTGAGCCCCAGCCATCTGGCGGGCAAAGTCATAGGTAACGGTCTTGTCAGCGATGACTTTGGGATAGGCCGCATTGATCAGATCAGCGGCTTCTTGCCAGCCCATGTATTCCAGCATCATTACGCCGGAGAGCAGCAGAGAACTCGGGTTGACCTTATCCAGATTCGCATATTTAGGTGCTGTCCCGTGGGTGGCCTCGAACACGGCGACGTGGTCGCTGATATTCGCACCGGGTGCAATACCTACACCGCCGACTTCGGCAGCTACTGCGTCGGACAGATAATCGCCATTCAAGTTGGGCGTGGCAACCACATCAAACTCGTCCGGGCGTAACTGCATCAACTGAAACATGATGTCGGCGATGCGGTCCTTGATGACGATCTTACCCTCTGGCTGAATCCCTTTATAGACGCCATAGAGTTGGCTTTCAGTGATGGTTTGCTCGGCGAATTCGTCACGGGCGACTTCGTAGCCCCAATTACGGAAAGAACCCTCGGTAAACTTCATGATGTTGCCTTTATGCACCAAGGTCACGCTCTCATGGCCTTGATCAATGGCGTATTCGATAGCTTTGCGCACTAAGCGTTTAGTGCCGAAGGCGCTGATCGGTTTGATCCCAAGCCCGGCATCTTCAAAGAAATCGGCGCCCATTTCTTCACGCAGGAAGCGGGCTAGCTTTTTGTTTTCCTCGGAACCGCTGACATATTCGATTCCGGCATAGACATCTTCGGTATTCTCGCGGAAAATCGTCACATGTACTTTTTCTGGATGCAGCATCGGCGAAGGCACGCCAGCATAGTAGCGTACCGGACGCACGCAAGCGTAAAGATCCAACTCCTGGCGCAGCGCCACATTCAAGGAGCGAAAACCACCCCCGACTGGGGTGGTCAAAGGGCCTTTGATAGAAATCACCAAGTCCTTGAGCGCTTCCAGCGTTTCATCAGGAAAATAATTGCCGTCGTAAATTTCGGCGGCTTTTTCACCCAGAAACAATTCGCACCAATGGATTTTGCGTTTATCGCCATAGGCTTGTTCTACAGCCGCATCCCAAACGCGCAAGCAGGCCTTGGTAATGTCTGGGCCGATGCCATCGCCCTCCACATAGCCGATGATCGGCTGTTCGGGCACGCGCGGTTTGCCGTCGACAATGGTTACTTTTTCTCCACTAGTAGGCAGGGAGATATGCTGATAAGCCATGAAAGTCTCCTTAACTCGTTGACTGGAAAGGGTGCTACAGGGTGAGTGGGGTAAACTGGTGAGCAGCTGCGGAACGCTTAATACTGTCCGCACCAAACGGTAGCAGGTTAACACCGCAGTTATCACGACACTCTTTAAATACACGACAATAGTATTGCTGTCTACCTAAGTGGACTTCATTGCATGACCTTAACTGAACTTCGTTATATCGTCGCCGTTGCCCGAGAACGCCATTTCGGCAGGGCTGCTGAAAGGTGCTTTGTCAGTCAGCCCACCTTGAGTGTGGGCGTGCGTAAACTTGAGGATCAATTAGGTGTCATGCTATTCGAACGCGGCACCAGAGACGTGGCGGTGACGCCGCTTGGCCAACAAATAGTGGATCAAGCGAGGCGCGTGTTGGAAGAGGTTGCATCCATCAGCCGTATCGCCGCACAGGGCCAAGACGAATTAACCGGTGCGCTGCGCTTGGGGGTGATCTATACCATCGGTCCTTACCTGTTACCGCAGCTGATTCCTGTGTTGCATCGTCAAACGCCGCATATGCCGCTGCAAATCGAAGAGAGCTATACTGCAGTGCTCAGTGAGCGGCTAAAGCAGGGTGATTTGGATGTGGTTATTCTGTCGCTGCCTTTTGCTAGACCCGGCGTGTTGGTCGAGCCGCTCTATGAAGAACCTTTCGTTGTGCTGTTACCCAACGGCCATGCGCTGGAAAAAGAAACCAGTCTAACCGCATCGCAATTAGCTGATGAGGAATTACTGCTGCTGGGTGCCGGGCATTGTTTTCGCGACCAAGTCTTGCAAGTATGTCCGGAATGCACCCAGATCAACAGCTCCACTCCCAGCATGCAAAAAACTTTGGAAGGCAGTTCACTGGAAACCATGCGGCTGATGGTTGCTTCGGGTATAGGAGTCACGGTGTTACCGCAAACCTCGATTAACCGCTACGGCTATCCTCACGAACTAGTCAGTGTTCGTCCCTTTGCCGAACCGATACCCCGGCGGGTGGTAGCGTTGGCTTGGCGGCGTAGTTTCCCTCGCCCCAAGGCGATACAGGCGCTTGCTGAGGCAATTCGCGCTTGTCCGTTGGGGGAAGGCGTTCAGATCATCGAATGAGGGGAGGTTTCGGAAACCGTCGATATCGAAAAGCCGTTGGATTTTACTGTAACGTGTATCGGCATGCGGGCAAAATCCATTACTATTCTAGTGAACAATAATCAACAAACGCTTCACCTATCGGGTGCAGGCACACAGTAATGACGGAGACTGCAAAACCATGAGCTATGAAAACATACTGGTCGAAACCCACGGTCCGGTAGGTTTGATCCGATTGAATCGTCCCAAGGCGTTGAATGCTCTTTCCAATGCGCTGATCCAGGAATTGGGCAAGGCCCTGGACATTTTCGAAGCTGATGATGCCATCGGCTGCATTGTCCTGACCGGTAGCGATAAAGCGTTTGCGGCAGGGGCCGACATCAATGATATGAAAGACGCCGATTACATCGAGCTGTTTCTCGCGGACTTCCCACACGGCCCCGGTTTTGGCTGGCGCAGTCTGTACACTATGCGCAAGCCAGTTATTGCGGCAGTAGCCGGTTTTTGTCTGGGCGGTGGCTGCGAAGTAGCGATGGCCTGCGATTTCATCATCGCCGCCGATAACGCCAAATTCGGCCAACCCGAAATCAAACTCGGCACCATGCCGGGTGCTGGCGGAACGCAACGACTGACACGGGCGGTGGGTAAATCAAAAGCGATGGAGATGTGCCTAACTGGGCGCATGATGGATGTCAACGAGGCCGACCGAGTCGGCTTGATCAGCCGCATTGTGCCGGTGGCCGAATTAATGGACGAAGCACTTAAAACGGCTGAGACTATTGCCAAACAGTCGCGGCCTGTGGTGCTGCTGGTCAAAGAATCAGTGAACGTGGCATTCAACAGCACCTTACAGGAAGGTTTACGCTTCGAAAGCCGAGCGTTTCACGCCACCTTTGCCACCGAGGACCGCAAAGAAGGCATGAGTGCATTCGTAGAAAAACGCGATCCCAATTTCAAAAATCGCTGAGTGTTATTCTCCTCCCCGACTATTAGTAAGGTCGGGGAGTTGTCGCCAGAAATGTCATCGCCTCCCATCCTAATCCCCAAGCTCCAAGATTTTACCTGGTTGACTGACAAACCTCTCTAGGTTATTGATTTATAATTTAATGAAGACAAGGGATGAGCCGATGCGCTTGGGTTGTGATCCAATCGGATAGCGCCGGCCGAAAGGAGACCAAGCATGACCGTCTCATCCGCACTCTACGATACGCTCGTGACCTTATTGAGCCAAGCCCCGTGGCGTGACCGACGCCATTTATCGACCCTGGCGTGGATGGTCGTGGGGCTGTTGAACAGTGGCGGTATTGGGCTCAGTGGGTGGGTTCCTTACGTACACAGTCGAGCGCAGTATGCCTGGCGGCGGTTTCGCCGCTGGCTCGCTAATCAATAAGCGGAACGCATTGCGCCGTATGAAAAATTCCAATTCAGCGCATTATGGAATGCGCCCTACGCGCTGATTAGGTGCAACAAAACCTTCCTCCCAGTAGTCTTGGTCCACTTTGTAGGTGTCAATACAGAATCCTTCAGGGTAGTCCCGAAAGCCGGGCTGTTGTACCAACCGCTGAATTGCCTCGTTCGCTTTGTTCTCGTCCGAGTATACGCCCAGGAATTTTACATCTTCGTCGCCTTGCCCCTCACGGGCGACGTGCTGAAGGACAAAAAACGTGTTTCATCCGCTTAAATGCTCCTAACAGCGCATTCAATCGTTCCCACCAAAAGCTTCCAACGCCTCCCAGCGACTATAAGCACCCTCCAAATCATGCTGCAGGGTTTCCAGTTGGGTCAATGTCGTCTTGATCTGCTCAGCATCACGTTGATAAAAGTCCGGCTGCGCGGTTTGCTCCTGCATCGTGTTTAAATCGTTTTCCAACTGTTCAATACGGGCCGGCAGTTGCTCCAATTCGCGCTGTTCCTTGTAACTCAGTTTGCGTGGTTTGGCGCCGTTTTTAGCAGGCGCATGTTTCGCTTTATCTGATTTGGCGGAGTCGGTTCGACGTGGTGCACTTGCCGGTACGGATCGTTGTCGCAACCAATCATCATAACCGCCGACATAGGTTTTGACTTGGCCGTTACCCTCGAATGCAAATACATGGGTGACCACATTATCCAGAAACGCCCGGTCGTGGCTAACCAGTAACAGCGTGCCGTTAAATTCCGCCAACAGATCTTCCAATACTTCCAGCGTTTCCAAGTCCAAATCGTTGGTGGGTTCATCAAGCACCAGCAGATTCACCGGTTTGGTGAACAACCGAGCCAATAACAGCCGGTTGCGTTCGCCGCCGGACAGGGTATTGGCCGGAGCACGCGCCCGCTCCGGAGTGAACAGGAAGTTTTTCAGGTAGCTGATGACGTGCAGTTCGCGACCGTTGACCTGCACGGTATCGCTACCCTCGGCCACGTTGGCAATGACCGACAGGTTATCGTCCAGTTGCGCACGGTGCTGATCGAAATAGGCGATTTGTAATTTCGTACCCAACTGTAACGATCCGCTGTCCGGGTCCAACTGTCCCAGCAATAATTGCAGCAAGGTCGTTTTTCCGACGCCGTTGGGACCGATTAAGCCGATCCGATCACCCCGTAAAATACGACAAGAGAAATCCCGGATAACCGGTTGATCATCAAACGTCTTGCTGAGATTACGCGCTTCCAGCACGATCTTGCCGGATTGATCCCCGGCGATATCCAACGCGACGGTGCCCTGGCGTTCAATGCGTGCTTGGCGCTCTTCGCGCAACGCTTGCAAGGCTCGCACCCGGCCTTCGTTGCGGGTCCGGCGGGCCTGAATACCCTGACGAATCCACACTTCCTCCTGAGCTAGTTTTTTATCGAATTCGCTGGTGTGTTTGGCTTCCTCGTGCTGACGTTCTTCGACTCGGCGCAAATAGTTGGCGTAATCGCCCGGCCATGAAGTGAGTTTGCCGCGATCCAATTCCCAGATTCGGGTAGCGAGTTTGCGTAAAAAGCGCCGATCATGAGTGACGAACAATACTGCACCAGGATAGCTGAGCAGAAATTCCTCCAGCCATTCAATCGCCTCTAAATCCAGATGATTAGTCGGTTCATCCAGCATCAGCACTGCCGGTTCCTGTACCAGCGCTCGGCCCAGCGCTACCCTGCGTTGCCAGCCGCCGGAGAGTTGTTGGACCGGC
>JAZBPA010000160.1:0-8120 GCA_036351435.1 Candidatus Competibacteraceae bacterium | reverse complement strand
GGCGCGCACAAAACAGAGACCGTTCTGGCCTTCATGTAACTTGCAATAGCGTGGACAGACGTCACACTGGATCCGACCATCTTCCAACTGATGCCAATACCGGGTGGGAAAACCTGTCAAGAGCGTTGATGCAGACATTAAACGGTCTCCCTAATATGGAGAGTTTTCAATCAGTTTTATGCGATTACCGCACCGCAACAAAAGTACCTGTTACATAGTCTATAATAGCTGTGATACATGCAAAGTAAGTAGTCAACGCGTGTTACCGGTTAAATTCTACACCCGATTATTGCATAGCAAACAGTAACAGGAGGCGAACTCCATGACGACAATACGCGCTCCAGCAGTGGCGGGCATGTTCTATCCCAATGACCCGAGAGAGTTGCAGGCCCAAGTTGATCGATTCCTGGACCATGTCGCTTACCTGGGGCCAGCGCCAAAAGCAATCATTGCCCCTCATGCTGGATATGTCTACTCCGGCCCGGTGGCTGCTTCGGTATATGCGCGGTTGCGTGAGGCAAGTTCCCGAATTCATCGGGTGGTCTTATTGGGTCCAAGTCACCGACTGGGGTTCCGCGGTATCGCAATCACCAAACTAAAAGCCTTTGCAACCCCGTTGGGTGAAATTCAGGTTGATCAGAAGGCATTGGAGTCGATTTGTCACCTCCCCGGAGTCCAATTATTGGAAAAAGCCCATGATCGTGAACATAGCTTGGAGGTCCATCTGCCGTTTCTGCAGGAGGTGCTGACTGAATTCAGCTTGGTCCCGCTGGTCGTCGGTGAGGCTAAACCTGAGCAAGTCGGTGCGGTGCTGGAAGCACTCTGGGGTGGGGCGGAGACGTTGATTGTGATTAGCTCTGACTTGAGTCATTATCATGATTATGAGACTGCCCGTTATCTAGATCAGAGCACCTCCAAGGCCATTGAAGAATTGCGTTATGAGGACATCGGTTATGAAAGTGCCTGCGGTCGCAATCCCGTCAATGGGTTGCTCTGGCTGTCTCGACAGCGCGGCTACACAGTGGAAACGGTCGATTTGCGTAACTCCGGCGATACTGCCGGACCGCGAGACCAAGTAGTAGGGTATGGTGCTTATGTCATTTGCAGCCAGTGAGGTTTTATCTGCTGAGGATCAAGCTGTGCTGCTGGAAGTGGCGCGGCAGTCTATAACCTCCGGCTTGGAGCATGGTTGCGCTTTGAGCATTGATCCAAACGCCTATCCTGCTTCTTTGCAGCCTATTCGAGCAACCTTTGTGACATTGGAAATAGACAATAACCTGCGGGGCTGTATTGGCGCTTTGGATGCCCGCCTGCCGCTGGTGGAAGATGTGGCTGAACATGCCTATTCAGCTGCCTTTGAGGACCCGCGTTTTCCACCGTTGCGTAAACCGGAGTTTGCTGAGTTGGCTCTGCATATTTCGGTGCTCTCTCCGCCGCTGCCCTTGTCCTTTGAGTCTGAAGATGACGTGTTGGCGCAATTGCGTCCCGGCGTTGACGGATTGGTGCTGCAAATAGGAGCAAACCGCGCAACTTTTCTGCCCAGTGTCTGGGAGCATTTGCCGGACCCTTATATTTTTCTCGCTCAGCTCAAGCAAAAAGCGGGACTACCCTTGGATTATTGGTCTGCCGATCTACGAATAGAGCGTTATACGACTGAGTCTTTTGGGAACGGACCGAACGCTGAGTAAGCTGGTTTGTGTCGGGGGCACAACTACCTCTTATCTGGAGGTTTGGGTATTGCCGATAACAGCGCGGTAGTTCGCTCTTCGCCGATTTCATGCTCAAGAATGCTTGCCCGCATGAGCCGATATGCCGTTCCTGCAAAAGCAATGGTGTCGCCGGCGTTCAGGTTGACCTCGATAGCGACGCGTTCACGATTGACATAAGTACCGTTGGTGCTGCCTAGGTCACGAAGGACTAGTTGGTTACCGCGACGGAAAATTTCCGCATGCAAGCGAGAGATTTTAGTCGATGGAATGCGTAAGTTATAACCCGCTTGACGCCCGATGCGAAAGGGAACTTGATTGATCGGTAGATGTTGCGGTAAATCCAGATTGTCGAATTGCCCTTCTAAAAACCAGCCCTCTAAGGGTACGTTTTCTGGGGTAGAGGCGATTTTACCCGTGCGGAAATATGCAATACGTTGATTTTTAGCTTGTTCTATCAATGTTTCGCTTTTTTTTCTCCAGTCCATCAGCCAAGTCGGTAACTCGTCCCCTGGCATGGGTTTTCCAATCAAATAACCTTGCACTTGATCGCAACCTAAGTAAGACAACAAATTCCAGTGTGTTTGAGTCTCCACGCCTTCGGCCACAATGCGCATGTTCAGCTTCCGCGCCATCTCTAACATAGATTCAAGAATGACCAGCGATTCACTGCCTTTGACTGCCTCATGTACAAAAAAACGATCAATTTTTAACTCGTTGAAGGGGATACGCTGGAGTTGCTGGATGGTCGAGTAACCGGTGCCGAAATCGTCAATCGACAGGTCAATGCCCTTAGCGCACATTCGCTCCAAGATGGCCAATGCTGCCGGACTGTCTTGTAATAATCCGCTTTCAGTCACCTCCAACACGACTTGCGCGGGAGCAATGCCGTGTCGGGCGGCCAGCCCCGCAAGTGCTTCGGGTAAATCCATATCATTCAGATTGAAGACCGAAAGGTTAACAGCGACTTTTAACTCCAGCCCCTGATTATTCCACTGTTCGCATTGGGCGAATGCGTGGTTGGTGACCGCCTCAAACAGCGGAGCTATAAGATTCGCTTCTTCGGCTAGGGGGATAAATATTCCTGGGGGTATCAAACCGCGGGTTGGACACGCCCAACGCGCGAGCGCTTCTACACCGATCAACTCACCGGTTCTAGGGTTAACCTTGGGTTGAAAAAAAGCATTGAGTTGACCCGTGTTGATGCCATGGCGCAGATCACTGGAGGTGATAAAATCAGCTGAGCGATCCGTTGTCCCGAGTAGGTTGAGTCTGGATTCTTGCAGTAGCCGAGTGAGTTCAGCGATGGTAAACGGCTTTGTCAGCATGCCGGTGACCTGCAACCCCTGGGTGATGGCAAGTTCAGCTGCTGTCTGTAGCACAGGCTCTTTAATACTGCTCATTAGAATGAGCGCAGTACCCTTTTGCTGGCTGGCTAAATAGCGAAGGTGTTCAACTGCTGTTCGACCGGGTGTCGCTAGATCAAGGACCAGCACAGCTATAGAGGTTTGAAGTAGGGCTTCAAATTCGTTGATGCTGGTAGCAATTTGAGCAGTGAACCCGGTTCTTTCGGCAACTTCGCTAATCAAATTGCCGAGGACCGGGTCGTCATCGAACACCAGTAACCGAGGAGTGGTCATGGGGAACTTATTGCGCGGGTGACGATGATTGGAGAGTGGACTTCACTAGTATATCTTTCCCTGTCGCGAACATTATTTAAGTCGTTCTTATACCATCATCACTAGATCCGTGCCACTAAAACGAAAGGTTGTTATTGCATTTTGGTGAGGCGTTAGCTGCTTTTATTGAAACGCAAGCTTTCCTGTTCAGCTTCGAACAGAATGGAAGCTAACTCATGTAAGCCTTCTTCCTGGGCACATTTAGAGATTTCCGACCAAGGCGCACCTTGATCAATCGCTGCTGCTGTTTTGCTGTTCTCCGGCAGATTCTTGCGAAAATTGCTGATAATTCCGGTTGCCAGCGAGTCTAAATCCTCGCGTGGCCCAGTAGTTTGTCTGAGTTCCTCTTGTTGAGCCTCAAATAATACCGATGCTAACTCGTGCAGCCCTTCTTCTTCGGCGCACTCGGAGATTTCCGTTAGTGGCGCACCTTGATCAATCGCTGTCGCTGTTTTGCTGCTTTGAGGGAGGTTGTGGCGGAAGGACTGAAGGATATTGTCAATGTTTTTCATTTCCACGAGATCAAACTCCGCTTTAACTGAATGAAACTGATAAGCATGGCCCTGCTGGGAGCTTTAGAATAATTTTTCTAGTTAGGCGTTTAAACCGAAGACCATACTGGCACTATACCTTTGGTGTTGTAGATGATCAACAAGCTTACGATCTCCGATGTAATACAATATGATATTATATCATCATCAATTTTGACTGGGAAAAAAACAGCAACTCGCCTATAATCCCCACCCAACAAACCAAAACAGTCCCTAAATAACATGCTCGACCAAAAGCGACTTAGAACCGAACTGGAAGAAACCGCTAAGCAACTGGCAAGACGCGGTTACACTCTTAATCAAACAACCATCAAAGATTTAGAATCCCAAAGAAAATCACTGCAAGTAAAAACCCAAGAATTACAAAATACTCGCAACAGCCAGTCCAAGGCTATTGGGAAGGCCAAAGCCACCGGTCAAGACATCAACCCATTACTCACTGAAGTCGAACACTTAGGCGCCGAGCTAAAGCTGGCTCAGGAACAACTCAACACAGTGCAAGACCAGCTCCTGGCACTTCAATTGGATATTCCCAATATACCCCACGCTTCAGTTCCAGAAGGCAAGAGCGAAGACGATAATCAAGAAATCCGCCGATGGGGCGAGCCAAGTCAATTCTCCTTTACCGCAAGAGACCATGTCGACTTAGGTGGGAAACTCCTTGATCTGGAGGCTGCTGCCAAACTAACCGGATCACGCTTCATGGTGTTAGCCGGTCCATTAGCCCGACTACATCGCGCACTGATCCAATTCATGCTAGATATACACAGCAGTCAACACGGCTACCAGGAAATGTACGTCCCTGCTCTGGTAAACGCCGAAAGTCTCCGCGGCACCGGACAATTACCAAAATTCGAAGAGGATTTGTTCGGACTCAAAGGAGAAACCGACTATTACTTAATACCCACAGCAGAGGTCCCGGTTACCAACTTAGCTCGCAACAGCATCTTTGAAGATAATGAGGTTCCGCGCAAATACGTATGCCACACACCCTGTTTCCGCAGTGAGGCCGGGTCCTACGGTAAAGACGTTCGAGGGTTAATCCGCCAGCACCAGTTTGAGAAAGTAGAATTAGTACAGTTCGTTCGTCCCGAAGATTCCTACGATGCTTTAGAGGAACTGACTCACCACGCAGAGACCGTGTTGCAGAAACTGTGCTTACCTTATCGAGTTGTGGCACTCTGTACCGGAGACATCGGCTTCTCTGCAGCTAAAACCTATGACCTGGAGGTTTGGTTACCTGGTCAGCAGAAATACCGGGAAATTTCTTCCTGTAGCAACTTCGAAGATTTCCAGGCCCGACGCCTCCAAGCTCGCTGGCGCAATCCAGAAACCGGCAAACCAGAATTAGTACACACCCTAAACGGTTCCGGTCTGGCGGTGGGCCGAACACTAGTCGCAGTGATGGAAAACTACCAGGACGAACAGGGGCATATTCACATTCCCCAAGTATTAAGCCCCTACATGGATGGCATTGAAGTAATCAAACCCTAGGCAACTCAGGAAAGCGGGCAATCCGATAGCCGTTTTTGCCCTGCTGTTTAGCTGCATACATGGCGGCATCGGCTTGTTGAATTAATGCTTCTGCATCTTGGGCGTGATCAGGGTAGACGGCTATGCCAATGCTGGCATGAACCCGCACGGTACCTTGCTCAAGCACAGCTGGCATAGCCAGTACCCGAAGTAACTTTGTCGCAATGTGTGCTGCTTGATCAATAGTTTGCTGATCAAGCAGAATAACTGTGAACTCATCTCCACCTAAGCGGGCTAAGGTATCGCTGGCCCGCAAACTACGCAGCATCCGTCTGGATAGAGTTTGTAACAGCGCATCGCCAGCTGCGTGGCCTAATTCATCATTAACCGATTTGAAACCATCTAAATCCAGATACAACAGGGAAAAAAAGCCATGCTCACGACGCTTACGCGCGACCGCCTGTGACAAACGGTCCATAAACAAATAGCGGTTAGGTAGCCCAGTTAGCAAATCAAAGTTGGCTTGGCGCCAAAGACGCTCCTCATCTTCCTTGCGCAGCGTAATGTCGTGGGAAATACCCACATAATAGGTAAGAGACCCAGCGTGGTCCTTGATAGGGGCTAGCGATAGCCAGGCCACAAACGGTTCGCCATTGTTGCGTCGCCCCAGAACCTCCCCTTGCCAGCGACCAGTCTGAAGTAACGCTGTGAGAACCTTTCGGATAAAGATCCAACTTGGGTGACTGGCCATTAAAAACCCCGGCCTATTGTTCAACACATCCGCATTGCTGTAGCCAGTCAATCGACTAAATGCTGGATTGACTGACAGAATACGATAGCGCCGATCCATAACCACAATCGCTTCATTGGTGGTTTCAAGTACAGCCGCTGCCAAGCCTGTCCACCCTGACTCGCTGGTAACTTGGTAAGACATCGTGACTTAGATGTAGAACGGTTTGACCTGGAAGGGAATCATAAAATCTCGCGTAGCGTAGGAGCCTTTTAACGATCATTCTATCTTATAGGAAATAAGCATAAGGTTATGCAATTTTTGTTTATAGTTCAAAACAAAACTAACCTCCGAGCAAAAAATCCCTTGCCCAGTTGATACGAGCTGCCAGGTATGCTGAACCACCATGATCCGGATGCATCCGTTGCATCAGTCGACGATGCGCAGCCTTGATCTCTGCAGGCGTTGCTCCTGGCCTTAGACCCAGGATATCGCAGGCCTCTTGAACATCGTTAGTAGCGCCACTCGGGGAATCACTCGGAGTGTCCTCCTGTGCTCTCCAAACATCGCCATGAATACGGTCCAAATAGGCTTCCAGCACCGCAACTGATTGGGCATCAGTTTGACAATCCCGACGCAAGTGTAATAGCTGCTGTAAGTTCAGCTGATCCAGCGTTGCTCCCTTAAACTCTCCGGCTAGCACCGTACCTGACATCTCTCCGCTCGCATGATCAAGGGACATCCGTAGAAAATAAGTCTCTACAGTAGAACTGGCTCCATTACCTTCTTCAAAGCCAGTTCTGTCATAACCCGCAAAAACCGTCTGCAACAATGACCGCCAACGCAACAGTAACGGTATCAACAAGGGTAACAACGGTATAATGAGCGCAGAGCCACCACGCGCAAGTAGTATCAACAGGACGATTAATGCAGCGGTTAATCCTGCCCATCGCATGGCCTGTGCGGTGTGCGCCGGCCCGACCTGTGCCGACCAACGGCGGAACTGATAGACTCCGAATAACAGGCCGACACCACCGCACAATAACAGCATACGTGTCATCATTGATTAACCAATTGATGCGTTAGGCTCAAAGTCAAGCCTCCTTTCTGTTGACCCAAAGTCCGCAAAGCTCGGCGTCCTCCTGCAGCATATACCGCCACTGCAGCTAATAATTCGCGTAATTGCTGAGCGCTACCCGCATCAAACGCACAATACGCACCACGACTCAGGTGGGTGATACGGCGAAATGCCTTTGCAGCCCCCGCTTCGTGGCCTTCATGAAAGATAAATATCGGCACATTTAGCAACCCCAGTTCTCCAGCTAATGAGTACAACGTGTCAACATTCTCTTCCACGCAATCGCCGATAAAAACCAACGCAGTGACCGGCTGCTGACGAGTTTCCGCCAGTGTATGACGCAATACCCGCTCAATTTGAGTCAAGCCTCCCTGGCAATAAACTCCGCTCATCGCCTTTAGCAAATCAGTTGAATGGCTAACCCAGCGACTCGCTTTGAACTCGCCCAAACCACGATACCACGCGAGTTGAATGGCTAACCCGCCCAACCGCGCGGTTTCACGAAACATCTCCGCTTGTAGATGACAGGCTTGATCCCAACTGGGCTGACGGCTGGCGGTGGCGTCCAAGGCGAACACGAGACGCCCTTGCGATTGATTACGGGGGGTTAGATCAACCTGACGAAGAAACTCAGCGACTTGCGATGCTGAAGATAACTTGGGTAACTGATCATCAGTCATTACGCACCTCATACGGACTACCCACTTGCTTGTAATCAGACCGCTATGCCTATACAGCGTTCGAACATATTGAGTGGCATGACGCGTACAATACTACTTTTGGACCATTGCGGAGAGGTTTTGGAAATGACCGCTGACTCTGTCAAAAAACCGTTGACTGAACGCCGTACTTGGCTACGCGCGCTAACCATGCTGCTTTTTATATTGATTTACAATTTAGCGG
>JAZBPA010000159.1:0-2169 GCA_036351435.1 Candidatus Competibacteraceae bacterium | reverse complement strand
GACCTATCCCCAAAGACAGCCCCCGGCCATAAGCGGGCAGACGAGCCGCACGATTCACCGGATTGACACTCGCCAATAGCGGACGCTCGGATAACCCGCGCCGCGATGACCCGAGCTTAATGCCTGAAACAACGGGTCTTCGGTATTGACATCGAGACCTGCCCGGTCTGCGGCGGAGCAGTGCGAATCATTGCCTGTATCGAGGATGCCGAGATAATCAAGAAGATTCTCACCCACCTGGATGCGAAAGCTGCTGAATCCGAAGCATCGAGGCGCTCGCCGTGCCGGGCGCCGCCCCAGTGCGAACTGTTCGACTGATCCGGATTACTCGACGACCACACTCGTGGCTGCGACGTCAGCGGTGTGGCTACGGTGGCGGCTGGCCCGATGGTCGGCGAACGAAGAAAACCGTGCCCGCGAACGACCCGCTGGCGTGGATTCGCGCACCAACATGTAGACCTGATAGTATTTGCCAGTCGGCGGCATTGGCTGTAACGTCAGCTATAGTAAATAGTTAATATTGGTTGGTGCTGTTTTCAAGTTCATAGAAGCGTCCAATTATTTTCAGGGATTGATCTGGTAAATTTCAGTAATAGGACTGATGTAGAGGCATGTTCATGAAATATAAAAAAGCAAATCTCCAGGTTTCCCTGGTTACCATCTTCATCTGTGTCTTTGCCACTCAGGCGCATGCCGGCATGTTCGATGATTTCAAGAACAATGCGGCTGATTTTACCAGACAGGTAATTGATGGAACAGTTGATGACGTGATCGAAAGCCAGTCTTCGGAGGCATCAAGTGAGCCCGCGAAAAATGAGCCTGTGAAGTCACCGCAAAAACTACTCTATGACCAGCGTTTGGTTTCTGATACCCAAAGCCAGTTAAATCGCCTTGGCTATAACGCGGGAACCGTTGACGGGCTGTACGGCAATGGCACCAGGCAGGCGATCGTGCGTTTTCAACAAGACGAAAACCTGGCTGTTAATGGTGAACCATCTGCATCCTTACTGTCTCAGATGGAAGCAACTTCTCCAACGCAGCAGGAGGCTGCCCAAAATAGCAATAACACGGGCGCTGTTTCTCTGCCATCACACTCAGTGCCTCAGGCAGAGTCAGCAAGTAGTCATTCGAAAATGACACCAGGCCCGGTGGAAATGCCTGATGTTGTTGGTTTGCGGCTCGGCATGACTCCGGAAGAAGCGATCACTGTACTAAAAGGAAGAAATAAAGCTTATGTGATCGAGACAGTGATGTTTTCTGAGCGTCAAAAAAGTCCGATGACGACACAGATGGGGAGTTATTTCGTAGACTCTGTTTCATATGTCAGGGGCTACTTACCCGACAATTCAGAAGTAATATCTGTTGTATTCCCTGCACATCCTGCTGAAAGTTTATCCCAGGGAATCGATCGAATTGTTACCTATAGTAGTGAGGGGCCGTTGAAGCAGAATGTTATCGATGCAGTGCATGGCAAATACGGAGCTAGAGAAAGCTTATTCTGGCAATTCGACAAGAACTATCACTTGTTGGATTATGACCTCATGAGCGCCCATGCATACGGAGCTACTTGCGGTTCCGTAGCGATGTGGAATTCGAGGAGGGGGTTGACCAGCACTTATGGAATGGATAAAAAATGTCAGACTTTTTTACGCATAGACATTAAGGGAACTGATGACATTGTTACCGGTATTCGTACTATTTTAATTGATGGCCCCAAAAGCAATGAAAATCTTGCGAAAACTCATCAGTATATTGCCGATGCAAAAGAGCGAGATAAACAAACCAGTCAAAATGCAGCGGCCAAGCGCTCTACGCCAGATTTTTAAAGTGAATCAAAGCTGGGCAGTTACGCTGCAATTTGGCGAGCGCCCTCCTTATTATAGTGTTCATCAATAAACTGCTGGGCCTTTTTTATCCGCTCGCCGATATCAAGATGCAGCGTGTTGGGGATCAAATTGGCGCAGCGCATCGGCCAGTATTTGGGACGGCAGGGACTGCTGGAGTGCGACGCAGAGAACAGCTACCTGGCCGGCATTGAGGGGCGGCACCCGTCGCTCACCCCGAACAGGAACGTCCGCTTTCAACGGGTCAACTTTGTCTTGGCGCAATACTTGCCACTGGCAACTGTGGGTCGGGACCTGCCGGTCAGGAAATCAAAAAGCAGCCGTT
>JAZBPA010000158.1:0-2782 GCA_036351435.1 Candidatus Competibacteraceae bacterium | reverse complement strand
CGGCCCTCGAACAAAGTCAACTATTCCAATTCGATCGAATAAATAGAAGGGACAGGCTGGCCCGGGCTGCATACCGTCTTGGCGGTTGAGTCCATCCGTAGTGTCAACGGCAGTGGTCACGTGGCCGCCGAAATCCGCTATTTCCTGTCCAGTTTCTCCGGCGAAGTGTCGTGGCTCGCCCAGGCGATTCGCCGTCATTGGTCGATCGAGAACAGTCTGCACTGGGTGCTGGATGTCACCTTCCGGGAAGATGACAGTCGCCTGCGTGATCCCACAGCTGCTCGCAATTTCGCGCTGCTGCGCAAGATGGCCCTGAACCTGGTCAGCCGTGATCGCTCCACCACAACCAGTCTCCGGGCTAAACGTAAGAAAGCAGCTTGGGATGACCACTATATGCAGCACCTCCTGTGGGGCTGAATTTCATGCGTGAGCCCTGTCTTCATGCGTGAGCCCTGCGCTCAGTGAGGTGATTCCAGTGGATCATGAACAAGCGTTGGTGATGGATGCCAGCTTTATCGGTAAAAATGGTCGAGACACGTATGGCTTGGATCAATTCTGGAACGGCTGCGCGGCTCGCGCTGAGCGGGGCTTAGAGATTTCGGTACTGGGGTGGTTAGATGTGACCGCCAACCAGACGTACAGTCTGAATGTCACAATAAGGCACACTCATAAGTAACAGTTCGATGTGACAGAAAAAATTGTCACAAATGCGTGGCAAAATGATATATGTTACAGTATCAGTCGCTAAGCCACCCTAATGTGACAGATTCCCATGCCCAGGATCGGATACGCCCGTGTCAGCACGTCGAGCCAAGACCTCGACATCCAGGTCGGGAAGTTAAAGGCGGCCGGTTGCGAGATCGTCCGCGCTGAGATTGGCTCTGGGGCATCCCGCGACGGACGCACCGAGCTGGAAACGGTCATGGCGTTTCTGCGGGAGGGCGACGAGCTGGTCGTGCATCGGCTGGACCGACTCGGCCGATCCACCCGCGATGTACTGAACCTCATTCATGAATTGGATGCCCAGGGTGCCTCCCTGCGCGTTCTCGAACCGGAGGTCACCACGGCAGGCGACATGGGGCGCATGGTCATCACCGTGCTTGGCATGGTGGCCGATATGGAGCTGAAGTTTATCCGCGACCGGCAGCGCGCCGGAATTGAGGTGGCAAAAGAGAACGGCGTCTACAAAGGGCGCCATAAAGTCGTGGACGACGAGGCCATTCGTCAGCAAGTGACAGCAGGCAAACCGAAAGCCCAAATTGCACGAGAACTCGGTGTGTCCCGAATGACGGTCTATCGGGCGTTGCGGGGCGCAACGCTGCCAGCCGACGGTGAACCCAAATAACCCCACATAAGGCGGAACTGCAAGTGGACTACCCATCAAAGAAGTACACGCCAGACCCCGGCGATGATCCCGATGAATGGGTAACGGACCGATTCGTCGCGAATGCTCATGCGAATCGCGAAGACGAAGACTATCCGACGGCAGACCGCTTGCTGGAAAACCTGCCCGTGATGTTACGTGGACCCTGTGATTACACATTATCAGGGAACGCCAATGCGTTGGATATAGCACGTGCACTAGCGTCGGTCATTGATGTCGTGGTAACCGTTCAGCGCGAGAAGTCCCAGCGGCATTGAAAGCAGTGGACCTATGGGCAGCGAAGAGACCATCAAAGCCGATCCCCCGGTTTGGATTTCCCAGCGCTGGGAAAGAGATACCCGTTACTACCAAGTTTACCTGCAGCAGGATTTGTGGGGTAACTGGGTGGTCACCCGTGTTTGGGGTAGGCAGGGTAGTCGATTGGGGCGTGTGGTTAATCAGCCCTGTGCCAACTATGCGGAGGCCCAAAAAGTGCTGGAGCAGATCGGCCGGCGTCGGGAACAACATGGCTATGAGCGGTGTATATGACTGCGGGCAACCGCGACAGCGCCAGGTCGTTTCATGTGAGTTGAAACAGTTTGATGTGATGTGATACGAATTGCTGTGGTTTGAAATGAATTGATGTAAATTGCACTCAACTGACTCCTCCAGTCAGCCTAGCGCGATGTGAGACGATACGAATCTATGTGAAACTGGTTGAACTGATTCGATGTGATGTCATTTGAAGGCATACTTGGTTTGATAGCAAGTGAAATCGAACGAATTCGTCGCAGTGGTTTCGGCAACCCGGAGTATTGGTTAGTGGATATAATGGCCCAACGGCTGGAGGTCTACCGCGAACCGATGGAAGGCCAGTACCAGCAGATCACGGCACACCAGGCTGGCACGGTATCGGCAGTGACGCTACCCGAGGTGGTCATCAATCTGGCAGTAATTCCCGGAGATAGGTTAACCCAATGAAATACAAAGACATTCTTGCCGAGCTTTTCGCAAACATTTTTCTTTAATAATTATGCGCTTAGTGAAATTCTGTCGAATCTTTTCATCGAAATCTGAATAACTTACTGAATTTCAAATAATTTTTGTTACGAAGAGTTATGACAGAAACATTATACAAAACAGTCGGTTAAGTGCTGGCCGGGAATTGCTGCTCTCCAATTTGCCGAATGCTACCCTGGCTTCGAGTGCGACGACACCCACCAATACAAGCAGGCGGCTTGAGCACCCCGCAATTATTGATGCTCCCCTGCTACACGCTGCTTTCAGCTTCGCCTCGCGGCTGCCACCTTGCGCTTCGCTACGGTTGTCGTCACTCTCTCCGGCAACCTCGTCTCAGGTTGCAAGTCTTAGCCCATGCCGGGCACACTAGGGTGGGCATAGCCCACCATTTCAAGGGTT
>JAZBPA010000157.1:0-5807 GCA_036351435.1 Candidatus Competibacteraceae bacterium | reverse complement strand
GCGCATCACCCAACTTCAGGTCCTTGAACTCTTCCCGCGCCCAACTCATGCCATTACTCCACAAGACTATAAAACGCTATATCATACAATTGGTTGGCATTTGTGGGTAATCGGGTGACCCTATGCCCTTGCGATGCCATCCCGTGCTTTAGCAGTTGCCTTGGTCTCTACGGCGCGACTAGAGACAACATTACCTGCTAACGATAACGGGTCTGATCTTGCCGAGGTCAAAGCACAAAGGTTGTGTACGTTGGGTTTACATTTATTGGCCGATTTAAACGGCTTGGAACATAGCAATGATCCAGAAAGTTTCTTGTTTGAGCTACAGGAAACCGAGGATTTGGATCATATGGTGCGTTATACGCAAGACGACCAGGAACGCTTGGCGAAAACTTTTGCGCAAGTGGCTGATTTAAGGCTGGAGGAGCAACACCAGCTCAGGCCATTTGGTATTTTGGGGTTCTATTTAAAGGCGATTTGGCATTTGCGTGGCGATATTAGCAGCGCCGTAAAACCAGGCCAAGCCTTGGGAATTTCCACTTCGCTTGAGTCGTCTCAGCACAGCTGCCATGTCTGCTTTGCTGATATTAATCATCACGGCCGAAGCGTGGGATCTGGGCATGAGTCAGGACTTAGCAGATATGCATCTGTTATCCCTATTAGCTTTGCTCGGTACCAGTCTATTTATCGTTAAACGCCAGCGCTTATTGTTGCGTTACAGCAGGCGCCGGCTGTCGGAACAGATCGTGGTCACCAATGTGGCTATCAGCACGGTGGTTATTTTGGGAATGGTGTTTACCTATTTGATGCTGTTTGCAGTGACGCAAATACTGGCCGTTTTATTATTTGAGCACGAGTTAGTAGCCAGCTGGGCAGCTTCTTTAAACGGTAAGGTCAGTTGGTTAAATTATCTCACGCTGGGCCAGTTGACCGCGTCTTTAGGGCTTATTATTGGCGCTCTCGGAGCTTCTTTTGAAGGTCAAGAGTATTTTCGACATATCGCCTATGTCGATGAAGAGCTTTAGGCCGACTTTGTACATTTTTTGTGGCGTTAAGAATCTCGGTTAAATAATCATCGTAAAAATTGAATTCTTGATGGTCGAGTTCCTTTACTTTGTACATATGCTAAAGCGCATACCCGCAGCATTGATAATTCCCCCCAAAATTTGTCGTGCAAGAAAGATAATATTTTGGGAACCAATATTGCCCTAATTTCCTTATATTACAGATCGTTAGAAAAAACGCTATGACGCTTTACATACCTTTGTTGGAATTTACCCAAATTTGGCCAGGTAACCCTTATCCGCTTGGTGCCACCTGGGACGGTGGAGGCGTCAACTTTGCGCTGTTCTCCGAGCACGCTGACAAAGTTGAACTGTGCCTGTTCGATCTCAAAGGTCGGCGCGAAATTCAGCGTATTGAGCTACGCGAGCAGACGGATCGGGTCTGGCACGTTTATTTGCCGGAGGCGCGACCCGGTCAGCTCTACGGTTACCGCGTGCATGGCCCTTACGCCCCCGATCAGGGTCACCGTTTTAATCCGCACAAGCTTTTGCTCGATCCCTATGCCAAATCCATTGTAGGCGATCTGAAATGGAGTGATGCTCATTTCAGCTACCGGGTCGGTAGTAGCAGAGAAGACCTGAGTATTAACAATCATGATAGCGCGTTCGGCATGCCCAAATGCCAGGTTGTCGATCCCGCCTTCAGTTGGGGCGATGACCGTCCGCCGGGCATCCCCTGGCACGATACAGTGTTTTACGAGATGCACGTCAAGGGGTTCACTCAACAACATCCTGAAGTACCATCGCAACTGCGCGGTACTTATGCCGGCATCGCCACAGCGCCAGTGATCGACTATTTGCACCAGCTTGGAGTGACTGCTGTGGAGTTGTTGCCCGTTCACACTTTTGTCGACGATCGGTTTTTGGTGAAACGTGGTCTGCGCAATTACTGGGGATACAATTCGATCGGTTTTTTCGCTCCCGAGCGCCGCTACTCGGCCAGTGGTCACATTAATGAATTCAAAACTATGGTCAGGACGCTCCATTCGGCCGGCATTGAGGTCATTCTTGATGTGGTCTACAACCACACCGCCGAGGGCAATCATTTGGGTCCAACGCTGTCCTTTCGCGGTATCGACAATGCGGCCTATTACCGGCTGGTGCATGATAAACCGCGTTTCTACATGGACTACACGGGTTGCGGCAACACCCTAAACATGATGCACCCCCGGGTCTTGCAGTTGATCATGGACAGTCTGCGTTACTGGGTGCTGGAAATGCATGTGGACGGTTTCCGTTTTGATCTGGCTTCGGCACTGGCGCGCGAGCTGCACGATGTGGACCAACTGGGTGCTTTTCTGGACATCATCCATCAAGACCCGGTGCTGTCCCAGGTCAAGCTGATTGCCGAACCCTGGGATTTGGGCGAAGGCGGTTATCAGGTTGGTAATTTCCCGGTTGGCTGGACGGAATGGAACGGCAAATACCGTGACGCGATGCGCGACTACTGGCGTGGTGAGGGTGGGCTGATTGGCGAGCTGGCCTATCGGCTGACCGGCTCCAGCGATCTGTATATGCACAATGGCCGCCGGCCTTATGCCAGCATCAACTTCATCACCGCTCACGACGGCTTCACACTGAACGACCTGGTTAGCTACAACGAGAAACACAACGAAGCCAACGGCGAGGATAGTCGTGACGGTGAATCGCATAACCGCAGTTGGAACTGCGGTGTGGAAGGTCCCACCGACGATCCCGAAATACTGAGTCTACGCGCCCGGCAACGGCGCAATTTTCTAGCCACCTTATTGCTTTCGCAAGGCGTGCCCATGTTGCTGGCCGGTGATGAGTTCGGCCGCACTCAGCAGGGCAACAACAACGTCTATTGCCAGGACAGCGAAATCAGTTGGGTGGACTGGGATTTCTCGGAGGATGCCCAGGAACTACTGACATTCACCCGCCATTTGCTGCAGTTGCGCAAAGAACACCCGATCTTTCGCCGCCGGCATTTCTTTCAGGGCCGGCTTATTAAGGGGGCGTCGGAACGCGACGTGGTTTGGCTCAATCCCGACGGCGAAGAGATGAGCGACGAGCAATGGCATCAGTCCTTCGCCCGTTGTTTGGGCATGTATCTGTCGGGCAAAGCGTTGCCGGATCATGACCCGCGCGGGCATTCGCTGACGGATGATGATTTTCTGGTATTGCTCAATGCTCATCACGAGGCTATCGACTTCGAGTTTCCCTGTCATCCGGATGATGTGATCGACATCCTGCTTGATACCAGTGCTGCTCCGCCTATTTTGCAGAAACGCCATCGGGCCAACCAGCCCTATCCGCTGCAAGGTCGCTCATTAGCTTTGTTGACCCGTAAACGCGCCGCTCCGCGCCCGGACGAAAAGACCATGACCCGCCATCACACGATGCCGTTCGGGACGCAATTACTGGACAACGGCGAAATACGCTTCCGCCTCTGGGCACCCACCGCAAAACAGGTGGAGTTGCTGCTGGAAACTCAGGAGGGCGGACAGGGCAGTTTGCCCATGCATACCGGCGAAGACGGTTGGTTCGGCCATACCACCGACTGGGCCAAGGTCGGTGACCGTTATCGATTCCGCATCGACGGTGAATTGCTGGTGCCTGACCCGGCGTCACGCTATAACCCGGAAGACATCCACGGCCCTAGCCAGATTGTCGATCCGAGTCAGTTTGCTTGGCAGGATCGGCAGTGGCGTGGACGGCCTTGGGAAGAAGTCGTGCTGTATGAACTGCATGTCGGCACCTTTACTCCTGAGGGCACATTCCAGGCGCTCAAAGAAAAACTGGATCATTTTGTGGAATTGGGTGTCACCGCTATTGAATTGATGCCGTTGGCGGATTTTCCGGGTCAACGCAACTGGGGTTATGACGGCGTACTCCACTTTGCGCCAGACTCCAGTTATGGCACCCCGGATGACCTCAAAGATTTGATCCAAACCGCCCATGCCAAGGGGTTGATGGTGTTCGTCGATGTGGTCTATAACCACTTCGGCCCCGAGGGGAATTATCTCTACGTTTACGCCAAGCATTTTTTCAGCGAAACTCACCAAACGCCGTGGGGCGCGGCCATTAATTTCGATGGTCCAGGCAGCCGGGCAGTACGGGATTTCTTCATTCATAATGCCCTTTACTGGCTAGAGGAGTTCCATATTGACGGCCTGCGTTTGGATGCCGTGCATGCCATCATCGACGACTCCAGCCCCGACGTGCTGGAAGAACTGGCTGAAACTGTGCGCCAGAAAATAGGCAAAAACCGGCATTGTCATCTGGTGTTGGAAAACGATGACAACATCGCTCACTATTTGGAGCGGGATGAAAACAGCAAGCCAAGCCAATATAACGCGCAATGGAACGACGATATTCATCATGCTTTCCACGTGCTACTCAGCGGCGAAGACGACGGTTATTACGAAGACTATGCTGATAAGCCCACCCATCATCTGGGGCGCTGCTTGACCGAAGGCTTTGCCTATCAGGCTGATCCATCGCCTTTTCGGGATGGGGAAGTGGGTGGTGAAGTCAGCAAACAGTTGCCGTCCACGGCGTTTGTCAGCTTCATGCAGAATCATGACCAGATTGGCAATCGTGCTTTCGGTGATCGGATCAGCGAATTGGCCAATCCCCGCGCACTGATGAGCGCCATTCCCATTCTGTTGCTGGCCCCTTCGCCACCACTGCTGTATATGGGTGAAGAATTCGCCGCTGCTCAGCCGTTCCTATTCTTCTGTGATTTCGGTCCGGAACTGGCCAACGCGGTTACCGAAGGACGGCGCAAAGAATTCGGCAAGTTTGCCGCATTCAATACGCCTGAAGCACAGGCGCGTATCCCCGATCCGAACGACACCAAGACCTTCCAGCAAAGCAAGCTCGATTGGGATAGCCTGCAACGCAAACCCCATGCTGATTTTCTGAAGTTGTACAAAAAACTATTGGCTATTCGGAAACAGGAAATCATCCCGAGACTGACAGGTATGCCGGGTGGTCAAGCGAGTTTCGAGACCTTCGGCGAGCGCGGCTTGAGTGCGCATTGGCCGCTGGCGGATCGCAGCGTGCTGCATCTATTGGCGAATCTGGGCGATGACGCTCTCGCCAAGGTAGCTGCTTTGCCTGGTGAGGTCTTGTACGACAACGATCCGACAGTATTGGCCTCGTTGGAAAAGCAGGTATTACCGGCTTGGTCGGTGGTCTGGTCCCTGGAATACCAACCAGCATAATGCTGGCTCAGGAACATGCGCTGGCATGCAATCGCCCCGTCTCAATAGTGGATCTGTCGAACGCATGACGCCGCTCCCTCTACTCGTTTGACCCGTAAGGAGTTGGTATGATGAATATGCAGATGCTGGATCGGCTTTGCGCAATCTATGGTATTGCCGCTGAGTACACCGATGTTTGGGACAAACAGCACCCGGTTCCAGTGGAAACCCGGATGGCTTTGCTACAGGCTATGGGTGTGGCTGTGACCGAGCAGACCAATCTGCAAGCGGTGGTAGAGGAGGCTGAGGTGCGCCCCTGGCGGCGCTTGCTGGCACCGGTCTTGGTGGTAAGAGAGACGATGGGCGGTGCGCCGCAGATGGCATTGCATGTTGCTGCCGATCAGGCCGAACAAGAGTTCGAGTGGACGCTGATTCTGGAAAATGGAGAACGTCAAGGCGGGCGTTTTCGGCCTTGTGATCTGGATCTCTTGGCGGAGCGCACTGTTGACCGGATTGCGCTGTGTCGCTATGGTTTTTCCCTGCCGTTCATGCCCTGGTGCGGTTATCATCACGT
>JAZBPA010000156.1:0-18802 GCA_036351435.1 Candidatus Competibacteraceae bacterium | reverse complement strand
GGCATGAGTTGTTGAGGCTGGCCTAAGGTGATTTTGCGTTGAGCCAAGGGCAGGCAGCCTAGCAGATTGAGGTTGGCGGCGATGGTCTTGGTTTCACCCTGTAACAACAGCACATCCCCGACCTGGAACGTGATGCGGCTGATCCGTTGGCGCATGGACTCGCCCTGCCGTGATAGCGCCATTAAATTGACGCCGAATCGTTCATGCAACTGGATTTGCGCGGCGCTGCGTCCCTCAATGCGTGACCCGGGTCGCACCACAGCCTCGAAAATACCGACCCGCTCCGAATTCAAATCTTCGGCTGTGACGGTCTGTCCCGCACCGATTTCCAAACCTGCTTCAACGACCAGTGCTTTCAACGCGTCTGAGTGTCCTTCCAAAATCAGCAGATCATCAGCCCTCAACAACTCGAATTGACCGGGAGCCAGTAACCGCCGGTTACCCCGCACCAAAGCCAGGATGGACACGTCGCCTTTGCCGATCCGTTCAATCTCCCGCAATTCCTTACCCACTAGTTTGGATTTTTCCGGTAATCGAGTTTCGGTGATATAAGCGGTGATATCAAACAGAGTACCGGGTTTTGCCCCCATCCGGTTCGGCAGCAACCGCCAACCAATCAACGAGATGAACGCCACGCCCATCAAAGCAACGCCCATACCAACCGGCGCGAAGGCGAACATCCCGAAGGGTTCGCCGGTCAATTCCTGCCGATAAGTGGCGATGATGACATTGGGAGGGGTACCGATCAGGGTCATCAAGCCGCCCAACAGCGATCCGAAGGAGAGCGGCATCAGCACTTCGGAAGTTGGACGGTTGTCTTGTTGGCACATTTGTAACGCCAACGGCATAAACAACGCCAGCGCGCCGATGTTATTCATAAACGCAGAGCAACACGCAACCAACCCGGTCAATGCCGCGACTTGAGAAATCGGTCGATGGCTCAACATGGCGAGCTTTTTGCCGATTTTTTCCACCGCCCCGGAGTTGGTCAACGCTTGACTGATCACCAGCACGGCAGCTACGGTAATGACGGCCGGGTGACCGAAACCGGAGAAGATCAGATTAGAGGGCACTAAGCCCAGAATAGCCACCGCCAGCAATGCCAACAACGCTACTACGTCATACCGCCAACGACCCCAGATAAACAAGCCCAAGGTGCCGAACAAAACGATCAGGATAAGCGCTTGATCAAGAGTCATAAGATCATGTTATGTGCTCTGGTTATCTTTTCAGCAACACTCCGGGTAGGACTGCTTGCCGTGTGAATGGACGGGATGTGTCATCCAATTTCTGCGCCACCTGTAAAACCAGAACCCCGCTGAACTTGCCACGCCACAACGCGGTGTGGGGCAAGCAGGCGGCAGGGAAAGCAATGGGGATCGGAAAAATGATGCTGGTTGGCTTACACTTTTGGAAGATTGGTGAACCTATTTAGCCCATCAGGACCAGAAGAGCAAGATTAGATAGTAATTTTGCTGCGATAAAGCATCTAAATTTTGTCAGTCAATGGTCGAAAAATGTTTTTAAAAAGCGATCTGGGCGCTGTTGTATTCGCGCTGTTAGTTACCCTGGGTTTGGGCTGGGGTGCAGTGTATTTCATACGCAACCTCTGGCCGGTGTTACCGAGTTGGCTGACGCTGATTCTGTTTATCTTGCTAGCCGTCGTGGTAATCGGCTACCCCATATACTCGCTGGCCAAATGGTCGGATCGGTATCTCAAACGAAAGTAATCGTACACATGCCGCTGCAGAACCGCCTTGGGAGAATAGTGTTGTGATGCTTTCCTTGTCCAGCTATTGGCTTAGGCTTTGGTTAATTGGTTTGTCTTTCATCGCATTACCGACCTGGGCAAACAGTCTGGAGATTATCGAACTACGCCACCGTAGCGCAGAAGAAATAATTCCGATGTTACGCCCAGTGCTACAAGGGCAAGGCGTAGTCACCGGGCGCGGTAGTCAGCTTATTGTACGAACAACACCACGGCTGCTTGAACAAATTCAAGCGGTCGTGAATCAGCTGGACACACCACGACACAGTTTATTAATCAGTGTCAGACAGTTAGGTCAAACTGAACGTGACCGTAGCGCAGGCGAATGGTCGGGAGCGGTAGACTTGGGAAGCCACGGACGGGTGGAAATTGGTCGTGGCGTTCCCGGCCAAGGAGTGCAGCTAGGTATTGACAGCGATCATCGCCGGCGGAATGAACGGATCGCCCAACAAGTGCAGGTTTTGGACGGTGGTGAGGCCTATATCCAAGTCGGCGCGCAAGTGCCCCGCCAAGAACGCTACACAGTTCGTGATGGCGCGGGCCGACGTGAGTATTCCACGACCTATTATCAACCGCTGACCAGTGGGTTTTATGTTCGCCCGCGCTTACATGGCAATCGCGTGACTTTGGAGGTCTCACCTAACCGCCAACGCGAGGGATTCGGCGGGCAAATTGAGACTCATAGTATGTATACAACGGTTACAGGACGGCTAGGGGAATGGTTGGAAATCGGTGCCAGTAATGAGCAAAGCAGCGCGCGAACCCGTGCATTAACCGATTACAGTAATGCAAGCCGCCAGGAGCAACGCCGTATTCAACTCAAAGTTGAGCTGTTGCACTGATTCCCATCCGTGATTTTCCTTGCAATAATATTATCCAAATCTCAGCTCTCCGACGTGAAACTGGAATGAAATTGAACAATGAGTAACCCAACCCGCATTGTTGTTCTGTTGATTTTTGCTGGTTTTTTAGCGGCTTGCGCTGTGCCACAAAGCGGAACGGTAGCTGTCTCCCCACCGCTGCCCCCAGCCAAGCCCAAGCTCGGCGTACCCGCTGAACCCTGGTTATTGGTAGACGCCAAGGCGGACACCTTAACCGTGATGAAAGGCAACCGTACTTTAGAAGTTTTCGATAATATTGCCTTGGGGATTCGGGGTGCAGGGATTAAACACCAACGCGGCGATGAGATCACTCCCGTGGGCACCTTCCGAGTCGGCTGGGTGAATCCGAGGAGCCGCTTTAAGCTGTTTTTCGGCTTGGATTACCCTAATCGGGAATATGCCGACCGTGCTTATCAACAGGGTCGTATCAATACGGCAACCTATAGCCGTATTATCAATGCCCTGGAACAGGGTAAAACTCCGCCCCAGAATACCCCACTGGGTGGTCAGATCGGTATTCATGGCGTCGGTGCCGGCGATCCCGAAGTCCACGAATACTTTAATTGGACTGCTGGCTGTATCGCCTTGGATAATGCCCAAATCGAACGCCTCGCTAAATGGGTACGCATCGGTACTCAGGTAAAAATCCGCGGCTAGAATAGTTCTTGCTATTACCCCGGAATACCCGTAAAAGAGTTTTGGATCGTGCTTAGTTCACGAGTTTTGTGGTAATGTTGCCATTGGGTAACGTCACGTTGCGTTTATGTCAATGCCTTGCGGTTTTGTTTACTATTTTCCATTCGAAGGAGTCTAACTATGATCTTCAAGCCATTTATGAAAATTTCTGCTTTGGCTCTGGTTGCCGGTTTAAGCGTGGGTTGCGCGACCACTGGCGACTTGGAGAAAGTTCGCGCCGAAGCTTTGCAAGCCCAGGCTACCGCCAACGACGCCAAGTCCGCTTCAGAAACTGCGTTAGCCACCGCTAACGAAGCCCGCTCTATGGCCAGCGAGTCACTGTCCTGCTGTCGAGCAAATGAAGAGCGCCTGAACCGCGTATTTAAGCGTTCGATGTATAAATAAACCAATACGCACAAATGCTAGCCCCGCAGGCATGTGATGCTGCGGGGTTTTTTTATTGCCGGCGTACGCACAACAGCGTTTCCCTTACCTCCCACTAACAGTGTCTAACGAGAACGGTCATGATCCGCTTACCAGGAAGCCCCGCGTTATCGGCATTCCGCCGAGAGAAATTGCTGATCGCTGTGCAAGAGCGCCTGCCATCAATCACCGCTCTCGATGCTGAGTTCGTCCATTTCATTGCAACCGATGCGCCGCTTTCTGAACCGGAGCACGCTCTGTTGGTACGTCTGTTGAACTATGGATCGCGCAAGTTTCAACCCTCACCCGATCGTGAACCCGATTGTCAGGTAGTGCCACGCCTCGGCACCTTATCTCCCTGGTCTTCCAAAGCCACCGACATCGCCCATAATTGTGGATTACAACAGATCCGACGGATCGAGCGGGGTATTGCTTATTACTTCCAACCCCAGATCAACTCAGTAGACCTTGCGGTTATCCAGCCGCTATTGCACGATCGCATGACCCAAACCGTACTACGGTCGGTAGATGGTCAGTTATTTGCCCGAGCTGATCCTGCACCGCTGGGTAGCATTGATATTATCAACGGTGGCCAGACGGCCTTGGCCGAATCGAATCGGCTGTTGGGTTTGGCGCTTTCCGAACAGGAAATGGAATATCTGCTGGTGCATTTCACCGCGCTGGGCCGCAATCCCACTGATGTCGAACTGATGATGTTTGCTCAGGCTAACTCCGAACATTGCCGGCATAAAATCTTCAATGCCGCCTGGACCATCGACGGTGTACAGCACACTGACTCGCTGTTCGCGATGATCCGCCACACCCATGCCTGTGCGCCGAATGGCGTATTATCGGCTTACCATGACAACGCCTCGGTCATCCAAGGATGGCGAGCCGAGCGTTTTTTCCCGAAACCAGCAGATGGCCGTTACGGTTATGTCGAGGAAAACATCGAGATCCTGATGAAAGTGGAAACCCATAATCACCCCACTGCCATCTCTCCCTTTCCCGGTGCAGCGACCGGGTCGGGCGGTGAAATCCGCGACGAGGGCGCCACCGGCCGTGGCGCAAAACCGAAAGCGGGATTGACCGGGTTTTCGGTTTCCAATCTAAAAATCCCGGGCCTGATTCAGCCCTGGGAAAATGATTACGGTAAACCTGAACGCCTGGCCGCGGCACTGGATATTATGTTGGAAGGTCCCATCGGAGCCGCCGCATTCAATAATGAGTTCGGTCGCCCAAATCTCGCCGGTTTTTTTCGGACGCTGGAGCAAACCACGCCTGACGGGCAACTGCGTGGTTACCATAAACCGATTATGATCGCCGGTGGTTTGGGCAATATCCGCACGGAACACGTCGAAAAGCAAACCATCCCGCCCGGCACCCCTATCGTAGTGCTTGGTGGTCCAGCCATGCTGATTGGTCTAGGCGGCGGAGCGGCCTCCAGTATGGTGGCGGGCAGCAGCGCTGCCGAACTGGACTTTGCTTCGGTGCAACGCGACAACCCGGAAATGCAACGACGCTGTCAGCAAGTCATTGATGATTGTTGGGCACGCGGTGCGGCCAATCCAATCTTATCAATCCATGACGTCGGAGCCGGAGGATTATCCAACGCCGTACCGGAAATATTGCACGATGCCGGACGCGGAGGAAAGTTGGAACTGCGCGCCGTGCCCAATGATGAGCCTGGCATGTCGCCAAGGGAAATCTGGTGCAACGAGGCACAGGAACGCTATGTACTGGCTATTGATCCGAACCAGTTAGACCTTTTTCGCGCCCTTTGCGAACGGGAACGTTGTCCATATGCCGTGCTAGGACAAGCCACCGCAGAGCCGCAGTTGATTGTCGAGGACAGCCGGTTCAAAAATCGGCCGGTCAACATTCCCATGGCTGTGTTGTTGGGTAAACCGCCGCAATTAATTCAGAATGCGCAGCGGATAATAGGAAGTTTTCATGCGCTTGAACCACAGGGTATCAACTTTCAAGAAGCAGTCCAACGAGTCTTACAACTACCGGCGGTGGCCGATAAAACCTTTTTGATCACCATCGGTGATCGCACGGTGGGGGGATTGGTTTCCCGCGATCAAATGGTCGGTCCCTGGCAAGTGCCGGTGGCGGACGTGGCGGTCACGGCCAGTAGTTTCAGCGGCTACCGTGGTGAAGCGATGGCGATGGGCGAACGCACGGCCCTGGCGGTGTTAAATGCTCCGGCCTCGGGTCGGATGGCGATTGGTGAAGCGTTAACCAATATCGCCGCTGCCCGCATCAATGAACTGGGCGCGGTGCGATTATCCGCCAATTGGATGGCCGCCGCTGGCCATCCCGGCGAAGATGCCGCTTTGTTCGATACAGTGCAGGCGATTGCACTGGATCTGTGTCCAGCGCTGGGTATTGCTATCCCGGTCGGTAAAGATTCCCTGTCCATGAAAACCGTCTGGGAGCAAGCCGGGGAATCACGCAGCATGACCGCACCGGTGTCTTTAATCGTGTCCGCCTTTGCGCCGGTCCGAGATATTCGCGCGACATTGACTCCACAATTGCGCACTGATCAAGGCGAGACGCAGCTCATACTCATTGATTTGGGACGCGGGAAAAATCGTTTGGGTGGCTCGGCCTTAGCGCAGGTTTATGGACAATGGGGCGATGTAACGCCCGATGTGGATTCCAGCACCGATCTGCAAGCCTTTTTCACTGTTATACAGGAATTAAATGAAGACAGCTGTTTACTGGCCTATCACGACCGCTCCGATGGCGGTTTACTAGCTACCCTGTGCGAGATGAACTTCGCGGGCGGCACCGGCGTCACGATAGATTTGCCGGATGCCCTTGGTTCTGACTTTTTAGCGGCGATGTTCAATGAAGAGCTAGGCGCAGTGATTCAAGTGCGTACAGCCCAAAGCGATGACGTGCTGGCCCGGCTGACGAAGGCGGGGCTTGGGGAGTGCAGCCATGTGATTGGCGTGCTAAACGACCAAGACCGGTTGCAACTGCGTTCTCGACAGGAGACCTGGCTAGACGAAACCCGTGTTGCGCTACGCCGGTTGTGGTCGGAGACCAGTTATCGCATGCAAGCGCTACGCGATAATCCGGCGTGTGCACAACAAGCGTTCACTGCACTAATGGACCATACCGATCCCGGTCTTAGTGCTCATCTGAATTTCTCACCAAGCGAAGACATTACCGCGCCATTCGTAGCTCGTGGCGCACGCCCCCGTATCGCTATTCTGCGAGAACAGGGCGTAAACGGCCAAATCGAAATGGCCGCGGCTTTTGACAAGGCCGGATTTACAGCTGTGGATATTCATATGAGCGATATCCTGCACGGCCGCACTGGATTGACCGAGTTTGTCGGTATCGCTGCTTGTGGTGGGTTCTCTTATGGGGATGTGCTAGGAGCCGGTGAAGGATGGGCTAAATCCATTCTGTTCAATCCGCGAGCTCGCGAGACTTTCACTGACTTTTTCGCCCGTTCCGATAGCTTCGGTCTAGGGGTGTGTAATGGATGTCAGATGTTTTCCAATTTGCATGAGCTGATTCCAGGAGCGGAGAAATGGCCGCATTTCGTGCGCAACCGTAGCGAACAGTTCGAAGCGCGACTGAGTTTGGTTGAGGTGTTACCTTCACCTTCGCTTTTTCTAACCAATATGGCTGGATCACGCTTGCCGGTTCCGGTTGCGCATGGTGAGGGCCGGGCAGAGTTTGCTACTGATTCCGAAGCTGCTGATTTGGTGAAAGCCGGTATGGTAACGCTGCGATTTGTGAACAATCGCGGGGTGGCCACAGCAGATTATCCGGCTAATCCCAATGGGTCACCGCTTGGCATCACCGGGTTAACCACTCCAGATGGCCGATTCACAATCATGATGCCGCACCCGGAACGGGCGTTTCGCACTTGCCAATTATCCTGGTCTGCACCGGATTGGCAGAAAGAAAGTCCTTGGCTGAGAATGTTCCGCAATGCCCGAGCTTGGCTGGGCTGAGCGACGCCGGTCGGAGATGGTAACGCTTGGCCGATTGATTCTACCAACGCAACTCATTCAAATCTTCAGGATTGCCTTCAAACAGGAGGTCGTCCAACTGGTTGCGCAGCGCCTTCATTTCGCGGTAGCGTTCAATAGACCGCCATGCTTTTGAAGGCTTGATGGAGACTTCGTTAATAGTTGCACTGGTTTCAGTCGCGTCGTCGAGGATCTCATCATCTTCAACAAAATCATCGTCGCTCATTGTTGGCTCCTTATGTGAACCGGTTTGCTTGGATTCTTTAGAAAGGGGTTTTCTGCAAAAGCTCCGTGACACGGGTTTGAACACCCATCGTATACGACAATTTGAGGGCCAAGTAAATACGTTGGAACCCTGACTTCAGGGCAAACTTAAAAATAGCCTCCCGGCCAATAATTGCCAATCAAAGTAACCCCAAAAGAAGACCTAAAATCCCGTCAGGGGCTAGGGTCTTATCGATCATCAAGTTACCAGGGTCACTGCTATGCTGATCAAAAAACCTGTCGATATTAGCCCGTCCGAAATAACTCCGCTCGACGTTTACCATGACCGTCGTCGTTTTCTCCAAGTTTCAGCGCTAGCTGTTGCAGGTGCAGTTTTGCCACTGCCTCATGAGGTCCAGGCCGGTGCCAAATTTCCCAATGTCGTTCCTGGCCCGTTCAGTACCGATGAAGAAAAAACGCCGTATGATGATGTGCTCAACTACAACAATTTCTATGAGTTCGGCACCGATAAAATCGATCCGGCCTTGTATGCTCACACGCTACGCACCGAACCCTGGACAGTGGCTGTAGAGGGTGAATGCGAGTACCCAGGACGATATGCGCTGGAGGATTTCTTGGCACCGCATCAACTGGAGGAACGGATATATCGGTTACGCTGCGTGGAAGCCTGGTCTATGGTGATTCCATGGGTCGGCATTCCGCTGGCCAAAGTTTTAAAGCGCTTTAAACCGACATCGAAGGCCAAATATGTAGAGTTCGTCACCTTGCTTGATCCCGAGCAAATGCCGGGTCAAAAAACCGCCGCCCTGGATTGGCCTTACCGGGAAGGTCTAAGGATGGATGAAGCGATGCACCCCTTGACCCTGTTCGCCGTCGGTCTGTACGGTGAGGTGCTGCCCAATCAAAATGGTGCACCTTTACGGCTGGTGGTACCTTGGAAGTACGGTTTCAAAAGCATCAAATCCATTGTCACTGTTCGCTTCACTGAACAACAGCCGAGGACCAGCTGGGCTACAAAAGGCCCATCGGAATACGGCTTCTATGCCAACGTCAACCCGGCAGTCGATCACCCGCGTTGGAGCCAGCAAAAGGAGCGCCGGGTCGGCGAGTTTTTCCGCCGTGAAACGCTGCCTTTTAACGGCTATGCGGAACAAGTAGCAAGCTTGTACTCTGATATGGATTTAAATGTATTCTTTTAGCTCTGTTCTATCAGCATTCGTCCCCAGCTCCCGCTCCGGGAATGGGAAAATATCTCCATTACTAACTTACCAATAAAACTATGGAATCAACCTGGATAACGATAGCCTTTATGGAGGCAATCTGGATAACGATAGCCTTTGTCCTTGGTCTGGTATTTCGCCAGTTTGGGCTACCGCCCCTAGTCGGTTATTTAGTCGCCGGCTTCGCGTTGAGTGGCTTCGATCTTGACGGTGGGGAAGTGTTGGAGCATATGGCCCATCTCGGCGTGTTGCTGCTACTGTTTGCGGTGGGTCTCAAACTGCGGCTGAGAACCATTTTACAACCCGAGGTTTGGGGTACCGCATTAGTGCACTTGACAATCAGCGTGGTCATTCTGAGTGGACCGATTTATTTGCTGGCCGGGCTGTCCTGGCCAGTCACACTGTTGATTGCTACTACCCTGGGATTCTCCAGCACCGTGATGGCAGCCAAGGTCTTGGAACAAAAGCGCGAGTTACGCGCTTTTCACGGACGAGTAGCTATCGGCGTGTTAGTGTTTCAAGATCTCGTCGCTGTAGCGCTGTTGAGTATAGCGGTGGGGAATAGCCCTTCGCCATTAGCTCTATTGGTGTTGGGATTGCCCGCGTTACGACCGGTTTTGAATTGGCTACTGGAATTCAGTGGTCACGAAGAACTTCTGATTTTATTCGGTTTGCTACTAGCGATCGTAGTCGGCGGATTCGGTTTTGAGTCAGTAGGCTTGAGTTCTGAATTGGGCGCTTTGCTGATGGGTGCGTTATTAGCCGAACACCGCCGCGCGAGCGAACTTTCCCACGCTTTGTGGAGCATCAAGGAAATTTTTCTGATCGGCTTTTTCCTCCAAATCGGTCTGGCCGGTCTACCCACTTTGTCTGCGCTGGGATTTGCAGTGTTACTTGCGATGTTACTGCCCCTAAAAGCCGCATTATTTTTCTTTATTCTGGTACGTTTCAAGTTACGCGCCCGCAGTGCATTTCTGACCGGACTCAGCCTGGCCAGTTATAGCGAATTCGCACTGATTGTCGCTGCACTCGCTACCAAAGAAGGCTTGCTGAGCCAGGATTGGCTGGTGTTGCTGGCTGTGACCATCGCCACCTCCTTTATTATCGCCGCCCCTATCAATCGGATTGCGCACAGTCTTTATGAACGACTGGAACCGCGCTTGACGCCCTTTGAACTCCATGAACGGCATCGTGACGAACAACCGCTTGCCCTCGGTACAGCCGGGATCTTGATCATGGGCATGGGACGGGTCGGCACCGGGGCTTATGATTTTCTCACTGAGCGCCATGAACGGGTTGTCGGGCTGGATTCCGATCCAGACCGAGTGGCTCGACATCTCAAGCAAGGCCGTCGGGTCCTGTACGCTGATTCCGAAGACCCGTTTTTCTGGCAGCATCTCAATGTCAGCAAATTGCGTGGGATTATGCTAGCTATGCCGGACCCGGAAGCTAAGAAAATCGCCATCACCCAATTGCGGCGGCGGGGCTATGAAGGTTTAATTAGTGCGACAGTCACTTTCGATGACGAAGCCGAGCCTATTCTTGCCGCCGGTGGCAATCTGACCTTCAATCATTATGGCGAAGCCGGGGTTGGGTATGCTGAGCGGGTCTGGGAATCGCTACATCCAGAAACCTTCAATTCTTAAATTCCTTAGTTACCGACCTGCTTATGCGTTTAACCGCGAATTGCACCTCATCGTTATTCGGTCGTTTTTTTGTTTTCCTGTTGCTGTGTAGCTGGATCAGCGTGTGGGCTCAAGGTGCTGCGCCATCTGCGGCGCCGGACTCCACTGATGAAGTTGACTTCAGCCAGCCTATCTCAGAGGAACAAGCGGCCATTGCATTGCAAGAGCAACAGCTGCGAGCCCGCGAAGCTGAGTTGCCTAGGCGGTTGCAGGCACTACAGAACGACTCGGTCAGTCGGATCCTGGTGGATGAGGCCCAAGCCGATGTAGATACGGCGCAGTTGCGACAGGATGACTTGCAAGCCGAAATATCCAGTACGGAACGGCGTATCGGCGAATTCAAGGAACAAATTGAGGTGTTGGAGACCCGCGCGCAACTTTTGCAAAATACTGCGCGTCAAGACGAGCTGTCTGATACGGAGCGGGCTGAGCAACTGAGAGTAACCCGCCAGGATTTAGCCGAACGCCGCCAGGACTTAGAACAGGAAGTTCTTGATCTAAAAAATCTCCGGCAAGAGCTCAAATTAGCTGCCCAACAGCTATCTTTAGCTCAAAAATGGTCGACTGGGGTTGCCAATGAATACAACCGGCAGCGTGTGCTTAATCTCGAACAAGACCATAAAGCCGCTGAAGCGCGACTAGAACAGAAATTACTGGAATACGAGGAAAAAGCTGGAGCGCTGCGACAACAACTTGAGACCCAGGGCGATAGTCTGTCTAGATTTCCCCGCCTCCGGCTGAAAGCCCAATCAATGGCCGCTGATGAGCAGGTTAAGTTGGCACAGTTGGATATCAATCTGTTCGAAATTGAAACCGCCTTAAAACAGTTGGAAATTCTGGCGGAAGATCCCATTGTCCAGTTAGAGAATCTTCAAGAAGGGTTAGAGCTACTACGTAAGTTGCTCAGCGAATTGGAAAATCATCGTAATTCCTTGCAAAGCAAACTGAGTTGGGCTGAACAAAAGCAACAACTGGTTCGCGAACAGCGGCAAGGCGTGACGGGAGAAAACCGTCGCTGGCAGGATGAAGAAATCGAGCTGTTGACCCAATTTTCTACCGAGCTGCAAACCCGCCAAGACCAAGTCAAAGCCCTGCTGGCCCGTTTGGATATCGTGCAAACTCATTTGACCGAACGTTTCCGTAAGGCCCAAAGCGAAGCTTTACTTACCCGAGAGCAACTACCTGACACGATTGCGGCATGGCAACAATTGTTGACCGATTTGGCCGGTGCACCGCGCGCGCTGTTCTACCAATCCAAGCTGAGTTTGGTATCGGCCTATCAGGCCATCGTGGACGATACCAATCCATGGCGTTGGACTGGATTCCTAGCGTTGGGTCCGGGACTGGTGATTCTGTTGGCAGTCGCGCGGCATGGACTGAGACGAGTATTAACGGGCCTAGAACATCAACCCGAGGGCAGCTACTTAGGGCAATTAGTCCGGGGCAGCGTGGAGCTGCTGCAAAAGAACTATGTTGCGATCAGCGTGCTCATCACGCTATTGCTCGCCGTGTGGATTTTTCGGGTACCACAACCAGGGCAGGGCATTATCACCACAGTGGCAGTGCTAGGGGTGAGCACCAAACTCGCCATTGATCTGGCTGGCTGGCTGCTAGTCTCGCCTCGTTTGCCTACCCAACGTCAGGATTACACCCTGTATCGTCGCTGCGTCATGGCCTTTCTAATCGGAGGCGTATTAGCCATTTCTACCATCTTGGCTCATTTAAGCGACATGCCGGATAACGTTGTCAGGGTGTTCGATTGGTTATGCATGCTCTACTTATTGCTGATCAATGGCCCGGTGCTAAGGGCCAGGCGCTACTACATTGCGCTGTTGACACCCCATTATGCCGGTCGGTATTGGTTTATCAGCCTGCGCTTATTAACTATGTGTTTGCCGGTCTCTCTATTGGGCGCTTCATTAATAGGCTTGGTGGGTTACATTTCATTAGCTTGGACCATCGCTTGGTATTTAGGTGTTTTCATGCTAATGCTGGCCGGTTGGTGGGTCATTCGGGGGCTATTGGGTGATCTAGCCCTTGTCCTGAAAAACTACGCGATTGCGCATTCCAGTTATGGTTTGTTGTGGACCCAGGAGATTATTAATCCACTGCATTTAGCGCTTCGCGTGCTGATTACCATAGCGGCTTTGCTCACCTTGTTCGGGATATACGGTTGGCAGAATGCCTACGAACATTTCTATACGACCTGGCAACCCCTGCTACTGGCAGCGGGATTCGCCTTGCTCGGCTGCGTTGCGCTTTACATCGCAGCCGGGTATTTCGTGGCACAAGCTCAAAGTGCCACCGGTAATGCTCTGATTCGCCATACTCGCCAGCCTTTGGTGCTGCTTTTGCCAACCACGGCGGTATTGCTGGCTGCGCCTCATTTGACCTCAATGGAAGGTGTCGGAGTAGAGAGTATCCGCCATTTTCTGCTCCTGGTGGTTCTCGGTGCTATGGGCTGGGTGATCGTTAGCCTAGTATCCAGCTTAGAAGAGGTTGTCGAGCAACGCTACCGATTGGATGCCAAGGACAACTTCGGCGCCCGGCGAGTGCAGACCCAAGTGCGTATTTTGCGCCGCATCGTGGTGGTCGCCGTGTATCTGATCGTGATCGCCGCCATGTTGATGACCTTCCCCAAAATCCGTCAACTGGGTGCGGGTTTGCTGGCATCCGCTGGTGTAGCCGGATTAGTAGCAGGCGTTGCGGCAAGGCCATTTCTGGAAAACATTATTGCCGGCATCCAAATCGGTCTGACTCAACCAATCCGAATTGACGATGTGGTTATCGTCGAGGGCGAATGGGGCAAAATTGCTGAAATCAACGCGACCTACGTAGTGGTTCGCATCTGGGATCAACGGCGGTTAGTGGTGCCGTTAAACTATTTCAACACTCAGCCTTTTCAAAACTGGACCCGCACCAGTTCCGACTTGTTAGGTACCGCTTTCTTTTATGTCGATTACACGTTTCCAGTTGCAGAAGGCCGTCAGGAGTTGCAACGTATCTTGGATGATAGTGACCTATGGGACGGGAAAGTCTGTGTGTTACAAGTCACCGACGCCACCGCACAAACTATGGAAATACGGGCATTAATGAGTGCCGCAGACGCTTCAATTGCTTGGGATCTGCGTTGCCTTGTGCGGGAGAAATTCATCGAATTCTTGCAGCGGGAATACCCGGATGCACTACCGAAAACGCGTGCGGTACTGGCCCAAGGAGCAGTAACGTCGCAATTGCCCCACACGCCCCATCCACTGGGTTTAAACTCAACTCCACCGGAGCCGAAATTGACTCAAAATCAGCTCAACAAAGGACAGCGATAATGACCCTCAATAATGTGTTATGTGGTTTTGCCGTCTTAATATTGGCAAGTGTTTCACAGCTTGGGGCAACCGAATCTGGGTGCCTCACTGTCAGTGGCGTTGCAGGTGAATACCACTGTGCTGGGGAATGTGTCGTCCGCACCAGCGATGGCGGTACTGAGTTGATACCTGTCACGGGTGAAGTAGACGTGATCCAGAAAATTGAAGGTGCGAAAACCGAACTTTATCGAAGTGAGATCAGTGGCAGTAACGATTTCCATGAAGTAGAGATCGGTGCTTTAACGGGTAAGACTTTACGTACAGCTACTGCAAAAGTGTCTGATAACCAGTTTCCAGTATTGGAAGAGTACGTGTTCGAGCACGATGCGTCCTGCGCCGCCACAGCCTATACCAAGATTGTACGCAACCCCAGTCAGCAGGACTTTAAGGCCTGCAATATTCACTGTGAGAAGCAAGACTGAGCCTCTCATTACTCCTAATAATCCTATAGATCTTGGGATTACGCCCCTTGCAAGAATGCTGTCGTCGACCATGAGACTTAATCCGTTCAGACTGGAACGATACTTCGCCAAGCATGAGTTCGCTGCGCCTTATTTGCTGTGTTCCTCGGATTGCGAAAGCATGGAAGTGCGAGAACTGTTGGCCTTCGAACCGGGCTCACAAGAGCAATTCGTTTCGTTATGGCTTGGCTATACGGATTCACTCGGCCATCCGGCGCTGAGACAGACTATCACCGAGGTATATGAGCACATTGCAGAGAATCAGGTGCTCGTGCATTCAGGAGCCGAAGAGGCGATTTTCAATTTCATGCAAGTCGCTGTTAATGCTGGGGATCATGTCATTGTGCATGCTCCCTACTATCAGTCTCTTGGAGAAGTAGCTCGGAACATCGGTGCCGAAGTTACTGAATGGCGCGGTCATCCAGAGCGCGGATGGGCACTCGATCTTGATGACCTGGAAAGCGAGCTTACTGACCGTACCAAAGTGGTAGTGGTTAACTTCCCCCATAACCCAACCGGCTTTCTGCCCACGTCAAAGTTTGTTCAAGAACTTTCAGCGCTTTCAGAACGACACGGCTTCATTCTATTCTCTGACGAAGTCTATCGCGGCCTTGAATTTGATTCGACTGATCGACTACCGGCTATTGCCGACATTAATGAGCGTGCGGTGTCCTTAGGCGTGATGTCAAAGGCGTATGGCCTTGCCGGACTGAGGATCGGCTGGATTGCGACTCGTAATGACCGACTCTTTGGTAAGCTCGCCGCATTCAAGGACTACACTACCATCTGCAACAGCGCTCCCAGTGAGTTTCTCGCTACTCTGGCATTGCGCCATGGAGTAAAAATTATCGAACGGAACCTGCAGATCATTCGCGATAACCTCAATCGGCTCAATCTTTTTTTTAGTGCCCATGGGGAGTTGTTCAAGTGGCACAGTCCCAAGGCAGGGTCCATTGCATTCCCGATGTTACTGCAAGGCAAGGTTGATAAGTTTTGCGCTGACTTGGTTGAAAAGGCAGGTGTCTTGCTGCTTCCGGGAACTCTCTATGGCGACGAGTACAATGCGTTCCGTATTGGCTTTGGTCGTAAGAATCTACCCGAATCCCTTGAACGGTTCGAACAGTATCTGAGGAAGGCTGGATAGTGCTGAATTGCTTGGCTTGACCACAGTATTTTAAACCCTCTTCATACCTTCTCGTCCAGCGTTACACAACCGCTTGATCGACTACTACATCGCAGGAGTGCTTCATGGTGCTAGAAAATGGGGAACAATCCATCGCTGATTTGTTGCAGGCGCTGTCGCGACACAATGCGTAGCGCTTGATCTTCAGTAGTTGCCAATATCCCGGCATCAATCAATCGCCGTAGTGTTCTCGAAAAGGTTTCGCTGGTCAGATTGAGTTGATTCGCCAGGTCTTTTTTCAATCCCGGCAACAACACCCGATCACCGTTGTCATCAGCCGCATTCAGCATAAAACGTGCGACCCGGCCCGCCGCATCACGCAGGGTAATGTCTTCTACCAGTTCAAAAAAATGATGCACCCGCCCCGCCAATCCGCCAAGCAATTGTAAGCATAGCTGATGATCCTCTCTGAGAGCGTGTTGAAAGAGGTGATTCGGCAGCAGTAAACAATCCGTATCCAGCACCGCTTCCGCAAATGCCGGGCAATCGAACTGACCGATCGTGGCGACCTCGGCAAACGTATCGCCGGGGACGACCTGATGCAAAATCTGCTGCTTTCCCGTCGCTGACAGCACAAAAACCCTCACTAAACCTGCCCCCACCAGGAACAGACCGGGGCAGTGTTCACCTTGACGAAATATCAATGTGCCACTCGGGAAATGCTGTAACACAGCCATACCCAAAAGGTTCGAACGGCTCGGCTCGGTCACCCGAGAAAACAGCTTGCAATCGTGCAAAATGGCTTCAGCGTTCATAGAACAAGTCGGCTTCTGCTATGGAAATGGTTGTGGCTAAAGGTACAGCAAGCGGTGAGTGATCGGCTAGCCGCCAGGAGCGGCTTGATTTGAATCAAGGACTCATTGGCAAGTGTTCGCCGAATATAGCAGCCATCCGAGACGTAGGCAGCATGCTTGCGGACCGGCTTAGGGTCGCGACTTGCGCGATGGGGTTCTGTATTCGGAGATGTCCATATGTTTTGTAATCAATGCGAACAAACCGCGCATGGCGTTGGCTGTTCGACCGCTGTCGGTGTCTGTGGCAAAAACGCCGATGTGCAATCGGTTCAAGAGTTGATCCTTTATGGTCTGAAAGGGATGGCGGCTTATGCTAGTCATGCGCGACGCCTTGGCAAGACCGACGAAACTGTGAACGCCTTTCTGGAAGACGCGCTGTTTGCGACCATGACGAACGTAAATTTCGACTTGGAAAGCCTGGTGGAAATCGCCCTCGAAGTGGGTCAAAAGAACCTCCGCGTCATGGAGTTGCTGGATACCGGCCATGTCGAGCAATTCGGCAAACCGGAACCGACTGATGTCCGCTGCGGCACCCAGGCAGGTCCCGGCATTTTGATAACCGGCCATGATCTAGTCGATCTTCAGGAACTGCTCGCCCAGGTCGAGGGGACCGCGGTTAAAGTTTATACACACGGTGAAATGCTTCCCGCGCACATGTACCCCAAACTGCGCGACCACCCGAACTTGGCTGGGCATTATGGTGGGGCATGGCAAAAACAAAAGGTCGAGTTTCCCGAATTTCCTGGACCGGTAGTGGCAACGACCAACTGCATACTCAACCCAAGACCGGACTACGCAGAGCGAATCTTTACCACCCGCTATACCGCTGTGCCGGGTGGAACCAGGCTCAAGGATAACGACTTCACCCCCGTACTGGATAAAGCCCACCAATGTAAGCCATTAGCAGAGTCTATCCCAAGTACCCTCAAGATCGGCTTTCATCGTACCGTACTGCTGGATGCCGCCGATACCCTGGTGGAAGCGGTCAAGGCTGGTCAGATCAGTCGATTTTTCGTTATCGGCGGTTGCGATGGTGCGGAACCAGGGCGTAATTATTTCTCCGACTACGCTGCGGCAACCCCCACCGATTCTTTTATGCTGACTCTAGGTTGCGGTAAATACCGCATAAATCAGCAGGACTACGGCGATCATCTCGGCCTTCCACGCTTGCTGGACATGGGCCAATGCAATGACGCTTACGGCGCCATTCAAGTCGCACTAGCCTTAGCAAATGCGTTTAATTGCGGCATCAACGATCTACCACTCACACTGGTCGTCAGTTGGTTCGAGCAGAAAGCAGTGGCGGTATTACTAAGCTTGCTGGCGTTGAATGTGCAGGGCATCACTATCGGGCCTAAACCTCCAGCTTTTCTGACCCCTGGCGTGTTTGCAGCTTTGCAGGATCGTTTTGACCTCAAGTTAACCGGAACGGATGCTAAAGCCGATCTCGCCGCCGCGTTGGCTTGAAGGTAAGTGCGGCATGAACGAAATCCTGGCCGGTAGAGAGGGTTCGATACCGGTCGAAACTTTGGTTTTGAGGCTTCCTGCAAGCAGCACGAGTAGTGAAAACATCACGTTATTGAATTTAAGCATCTTATGCATCTCTCGCGCTCTTGAGTTTAGGATTTGATCGATTGAATGGCAGCATGCTCGGTCAGTTCCGCATTAATAAAACTCGAAATCATTACCCGATAAACCTGTTCAATGACTAATGGATTTGCGCCAAATTCCTCGGATAGCGCGGTTACTTTGGCAATAATTTGCTCGACGCGTTGAGGTGCTTTCACATCATCCGTCGTTTTCTTGAACATGGCCGCCTGTTTGACGTAGCCACCCCGTTCAGCAAGTAGGGCGACAATCTGCCTGTCTATGCGATCGATGTGTTCTCGGATTTCTTCAATCGATTTACAATTAGTAACCTGAATCAAAATGCGCTCCACAAATCAATGAAAATCAGTAGTCTAGAATCTGCTTTGTCAGTAAGATACTACTCTGCTGAAAACTCCAGAGTACATTTCACGGCCTTGTGCCAACCCTGCAAAAGCTGCTCACGGTTCGCTTGATTCAACTGCGGATCACAGCGCCGATCCCGATGCCAGTGTTGTTTGAGATCGTCCAGCGACCCAT
>JAZBPA010000155.1:0-2664 GCA_036351435.1 Candidatus Competibacteraceae bacterium | reverse complement strand
TGCAGCCCGAGTTGCGACCATGATAAGCGGCCTTGCGGCTGATCCTGATAAACCACATCGAAAGCGCTACCGTCGGGGCTGATGGCATGCGCCTGCCAATCACCTTCAGCGAAATGCTCGACTGGTGTCCAGCAACCCATTGCCAAGGTTTCCGCTAGATTGTCGTCGCCGCCATTGCTGATGATTTTTCCGGAACCCGGCACGGTGCGAATGAGATGGTGAAACTGGCGCTGAATAGCTGCGAGATCGGGAAAAATATCGGCGTGGTCGAATTCCAAATTATTCAGCACTAGGGTGCGGGGTCGGTAATGGACGAATTTGGAACGCTTGTCAAAAAACGCGGTGTCGTATTCGTCGGCTTCCACCACGAAGAATGGCGTCTTACCGTAGCGGGCTGAGATACCGAAATCTTGGGCAATGCCGCCGATCAGAAATCCCGGTTGCAAGCCTGCGTGTTCCAGGATCCAGGCCAACATGCTGGACACGGTGGTTTTACCGTGAGTCCCTGCCACTGCCAGTACCCAGCGCTCACGTAATACATGCTCAGCCAACCAGGCCGGACCTGAGGTGTAAGGAATGGTGCTGTCGAGCAGATATTCGACCAGCGGTCGGCCCCGGCTCATCACATTGCCGACCACCACGACATCCGGAGCCGGTTGTAAATGGGCGGGTTCATAGCCTTCCGATAACTGGATACCCGCCGCCTCCAATTGCGTGCTCATCGGCGGATAAACGTTGGCATCGGAACCACTGACCGTAAAGCCAGCTTCCCGAGCCAGCAAGGCTAATCCGGCCATAAACGTGCCGCAGATGCCGAGAATATGGATATGCATGTTTACCCCGTCGGCACCAGCCAATCAGAAAGTACCCAGAACGACATTAAATAGCCGAAGGCGTACAGCACGCCGAATGCCAGAGTCGTGGACAGTGCGTGACGTAGAATATGACCGGTGATGACAATATTCCAGCCTAGCAGGGCTAAATATAACAAGCTGGGTAGTGTAGCAGTTCCTTGTTGTACGTCGGTCTGATTCAGCCAGCCCAACAACGGCCAAGCAATCAATTGCAGCAAAGCGCCTGTGCCAGCCAAAGCTGTCAAGGTTTGGCCGAAACGCGAGCCTCGCCCTAGCATGTTTAAAAGCCCATAAGTTAGTCCCGTCAACAAACCCAGGTCTAATAAAACCAAAAATAGCGCTGGACCTACTTGGCTCTCAAGTGCCAGCAGCAGCACTAGTCCGGCAATGATGTAGATCGACAGACTCAGTTGCAACAATGCCGCTGAAGACGGCACATCCTGCGGTCCCTTACGTAACAGGCAAATATCCAGAAACAGATTGAACAGGGCGATCATGTTAATGCCGGGTGGTCGAAATACCCGGTAGGCCGGGGGTAGCAAACAGGTTTTCGGCATCTACCGAATCAAAATCGTAAGACAAACCGCAAAATTCACAGGCTACCTCGACTCGGCCTTGTTCCGCCACAATCGACCGCACTTCTTCACGTCCCAGGGCGCGCAACAGTGATTCTGTGCGCTCGTTGGAACAGGTACAACGAAACGTCACGGGCTGCGCTCCAAATAGGCGAACGTCTTCTTCGTGAAACAGCCTGTGAATTAGCGTCCGTGCATCTAACGTCAGCAATTCCTCGGCGGTAACGGTGTTGCCCAACTGTTCAATCCGGTTCCAGGCGTCCGAATCCGCCGATTGGCTGGGTAAACGCTGCAATAACAGTCCGGCAGCGGCAGTGTCATCGGCGTTGAGGTATAGCCGGGTAAGCAGCTGCTCCGATTGGGCAAAATAGGTTTCCAGCGCATCGGCCAACGAATCTCCTGTCAACGGGACAATGCCTTGATAACGCTCTTGCCCGTCGTCAGGTTCGAAGGTGATCGTTACCGTGCCTTCACCGCACAAAGTCGGTAACGGGGCTTCGTCTACTTCTTCCTGCCAGCGCGCCAGACCACGTAGCTCATGATTATGGCTGCATTGCACGACCAGTAGATGCAGCGGTCCTTGGGCTTGCAGCTGTAGCGTCAATAAACCCTGGGTTTTAAGCGTGGCCGACAGCAATACCGTTGCGGCCAGCGCCTCGCCCAGGACTCGGCGGATGACCGGCGGATAGTCGCGTCGTTCCAAGACGGTTTGCCAAGTCGCATCCAAATGCACCCATTCACCGCGCACGGCAAGCTGTTCGAACAGAAAGCGGTGCAGCGTATCGCCAGCCATCAGCCGTTAAGCTTTTGGGTCAACAGTTCATTGACCTGCTGCGGATTGGCCTTGCCCTTGGACGCCTTCATCACCTGACCGACGAAAAAGCCGAACAATTTATCCTTGCCCGACCGATACTGTTCCAGTTGATTGGGATTAGAGGCGATGACCTCATCGACCAGCTGTTCGATGGCGCTGCTGTCGGTGATCTGGCGCAGGCCGCGCTGTTCGATGACCGAATCGGCATCCCCTACACCGCTCCACATCGCCTCAAACACATCCTTGGCAATCTTGCCGGAAATGGTGTTGTCTTGAATCCGTTTCAGCAGCCCGGCTAATTGCATCGGGCTGATCGGGCTGGCGTTGAGTTCCTTACCCTCCTTGTTCAAGAAGCCGGACAGCTCGCCCATGACCCAGTTGGCGCAAAGCTTGGGCTCGCCGCCTAGTGCCGTGACCGTGG
>JAZBPA010000154.1:0-2569 GCA_036351435.1 Candidatus Competibacteraceae bacterium | reverse complement strand
TTGTGAAATACTTCACAACTTCACAAATCAATTAAGCCTTGCATAAAAAACCATATCTTTGACAATAGTAGTTTACATAGCATCCGCTTAGTATTTTGCTAGAATCTTCTTATTCCATTACCTGCCTACACGAAATTGCCAAGATGGAGCTTCCCTCAATAAGGTTTGTAGCAGCGTTTTCGGTTCTCGTATCGCTAGGTATGGCTCAAGCGCAGGCAAGCACGCCCGCTGAGTCAGCGATACTGTTCGCTGGGCAACCCATTGAGTCTGTAACAACTTCAACGAACTTGCCCACACAGCAGGCTTCTACTGCCCTGGGGGTCACTCTTGAACCCGTGCTGCCAAATATTCATTATTGGATGTATGTTGGCGTTATCGCTTTTCTGGTAGTCGCCATTGTTAGCGGAAAAACTTTTATCTACAAACTTAGGCGCCAATATGCAGGGGCTTCTCGATTTGACTGGTCGATTGTCTTAGAGAATAAAAAGCACCTGAGTGCCGCATTGGAAGCCATTAATGAGGGAATATGGGAATGGAACTTTCAAAAGGGCTCTATACGGATCAATAGCCGCTACTTGACCCAGCTCGGTTATACGCCAGACATCACAGTGCTGACAGAAGAAAATTGGCGCAACTTGTTACACCCTAGTGATATGGAACTGATTTTTGCTGCCATTCAGGCGCATTTCAAGGGACAAGCGCCCATCTATGAAGCGGAGTACCGTATTCGCTCCCAGACCGGTTGGATGTGGGTTTTGGACCGCGGCAAAGTGATCGTTCGTAACCCGCATGGCCAGCCACTCAGAATGTTAGGTACTCAAACTGACATCAGCCGGAGAAAACTCGCAGAAGCGGCCTTGCAAAGGGAAAAAGAACGCTTAAGAGTTACCTTACATTCGATTGGTGAGGCTGTCATTACCACTGACGCTTCGGATCGAGTCGATTATCTTAATCCTAGAGCGGCATATCTGACCGGTTGGCCTCTCGCCGAAGTTCGTGGCAAGCGCTTAGCTGATATTTTCCGGGTTAGTAATGAGGACGAGACAGCTATAGACCCCATTTCACTCCAGCAACAGAATCAGCTGGATAACCCATTGGTGCTGTTCCATCGTGACGGTAGTCGTTATGTGATCCAGGTATCCCTAACCGCTATCCGGGACGAGCAGCAACGAGGCATGGGGTCGGTGCTGGTATTTCGCGACATCACTCTGGAGCGTAACAGGGTTCAGGAAATGTCCTACTACGCGTCCCACGATCCCTTGACCGGTTTAGTCAACCGGCGTGAGTTCGAGCACCAACTCTATCAGGTTGTCGCGACGGCCAGTCAGCAACAGTCTGAACATGTGTTGTGCTATCTGGATCTGGATAAGTTCAAAAGCGTGAATGATGTCGGTGGTCATATGGCCGGCGATGGATTATTGCGCCAAATCGGTACGTTGCTGGGGGGGCTGATTCGCCGGGGAGATACGTTAGCTCGTTTGGGCGGCGATGAATTTGGTTTGTTGATGGAAAATTGCTCCCTGACACAGGCAGATCGTGTGATCAACGCGATTCGGCAAGCAGTTAAAGAGTATTGTTTCATCTGGCAAGATAACAGTTTCAGAATCGGTGTCAGCATTGGTATCGTGCCGATTACCGCCACTTCGGAAGGGGCAGCTGAATTGCTGAAAGCTGCCGATACTGCATGCTACATGGCCAAGGACGAAGGACGTGATCGGGTTCATATTTATCGCCCTGAAAACAGCGGCCGCGCCCGCCAATACAAAAAGGTGCAATGGGCTTCCCGGATTAACAGCGCACTGGAACAGGATCGGTTACGTCTCTACTCCCAACTGATAGTACCGCTGGATTCTCGGAATCAGCAGAATGTCTATCATGAAATTCTGTTGCGGTTAGAGGACGAAAATGGCGAACTCGTTCTTCCCAACGCGTTTCTGGGCGCCGCCGAACGCTATAAAATGTTATTGCAGTTGGATCGTTGGGTAATCAGCCATACCTTCGAATGGCTCGCTGCCCACCCGCAACAGACCCAAAGGACGCGGTTATGCAACATCAATCTTGCGGATCAATCCTTGCGGGATAAGAATTTATCTCGCTTTGTGCAAGATAAAGCTCAGCAAACCGCTGTGCCTGCCGATAAAATATGTTTTGAAATCAGCGAGCTGGCGATGCTCAGTCAATCCTCAGATGTCATCGATTTTATCAATGCACTCAAACCGCTGCGGTTTCAGTTCGCGTTGGATGATTTCAGCGGCCGGCTACCTACGTTCTCCTACCTGAATAATGTGTCGGTGGATTATCTGAAATTAGATAGTGCCTTTCTGAGAAACATCTCCACGCTTCCCATCGCGTCTGATATTGTGCGTTCCGTAAATGAGCTAAGCCACCGGTTGGGCAAAAAAACAATTGCCAAGTTTGTGGAAAACGCCGCTGCATTGGAAGCGCTGAAACTCAGTGGTGTTGATTATGCGCAAGGCAACTATCTAGGCACAGTGCAACCCCTCGACGCAATGCTTGGAGACGCGTCCCATCCCCCGCATTAATTAATCCCGATCTATCCCTCCAAGCC
>JAZBPA010000153.1:0-7639 GCA_036351435.1 Candidatus Competibacteraceae bacterium | reverse complement strand
CGGGCTATGCAGTTGATGAAAGTGTTACCGGATGGACCGATGCGGCCGTTCAACGTGTTGGATGTAGCTACTTGCTTCGGTTTCTTTCCGCTACTCATGGCACAACAGCGGGTCAGCACACTAGAAAACCTGACCGAAGTGGTCGGCTGGGATCTCAATCCGGCTCTGGTCGATCTGGCCAATGACTTTGCTCGACAAAGACGCTGCACCGAAGTTGGTTTCGAGCTTACCGACATTCTGGCGGACAACATGCCGGAACGATCCTTTGACGTGGTTTGCGCGATTCATCTGCTGGAACATTTGGAATCCGAGCAAACTGCCAAAGCCCTTGCTAATCTCTGGAGACTGACCGGACAGCGACTGATTGTCGCCGTGCCGTTTGAGGAGATACCGGATGCCCGCTTTGGCCATCGGCAGGTTTTCGACCGCCTTCGCCTGCAAACCCTGGGGCGACAACTGGGAGGGGATTACGATTGTTTTGAAGATCACGGTGGTTGGCTAGTCGTCGATCGCCCTCAGCAACATTGATTAAATTCATAACCATAACACCCCGAGGAGAGTACATCATGCCCAAATACCTGATCGAACGCGAAATACCCGGTGCCGGCAATCTTTCCGCCCAGGAACTGCAAGGTATCTCACAAAAATCTTGCAGCGTGCTCGGCAATCTGGGTCCGCAGATTCAATGGGTGCAAAGCTACGTCACCGACGACAAGATTTATTGCGTCTATATCGCTCCCAATGCCGATATGGTTCGACAACACGCCGAGCAAGGTGGCTTCCCAGCCAATCGCGTGTCGGAAATCAAGGCCGGTATCGATCCCACCACCGCTGAAGCGTGATCTGTTGCGACCCCGTGCCGCCGCCACCGTTCCAAAGAGGTAGCTGATGAGCTATGAAATCTTCCGCCAGGGCTTGGAAGCGCCGATCTGTCTGACTTGGGAAATCACTTACGCCTGTAATTTGCGCTGCGTCCATTGTCTGTCGTCCTCCGGCAAACGTCGACCCGACGAACTGAGCACTTCGGAGGCCAAACGGCTGATTGATGAATGGGCCGAGATGAAGGTGTTTTACATCAATGTCGGCGGTGGTGAACCCATGAGTCGACGTGATTTCGTCGAGTTGATGGATTATGCGCTGGCGCGCGGCATCGGCGTCAAATTCAGCACCAACGGCACGCTGATCGACGAGAATGCCGCTGCCTGGATCACGTCCAACGATTATCTGGACGTACAAATCAGCGTCGATGGGGCTACCGAAGAAACCAATGATCCGGTACGCGGCGAAGGGTCTTATGAACGCGCCCATCGGGCCATGAAGCAGCTGGCGAAACACCATTTCCCCTTTAAAATCAATGCCACCGTGACCCGCGGGAACTATGCTCAGCTTGATGACTTTTACGCCATGGCGCAAGGCTACGGTGCGGAGTTACGCCTGACTCGGTTGCGCCCCACCGGTCGCGGCGGCGACGTGTGGGATGCGCTACGCCCCACCCACGAGCAGAATCGCGGCATATACGATTGGTTGTTGGCGCACCCCGATGTGCTGACCGGGGATTCTTTTTTCCATCTGTCGGCCTATGGAGAACCCATCGAAGGCCTGAATATGTGCGGTGCGGGGCGGATCGTCTGCTGCGTCGATCCGGTGGGCGAAGTGTACGCCTGCCCCTTCTTGCTGGACCCGGAGTTCTCCGGCGGTAATGTGCGCCAGCCCGGCGGCTTTACCGATATTTGGCGGCATTCGCCGGTATTTGACCATCTGCGCTCCTGGCAGGTGGGTGGCGGCTGTTCGACTTGTAACGCCTATGAGAGTTGTCATGGCGGCTGTATTGCCGTCAAGCACTTCACTGGCCGCTCCGTCGATGCGCCCGATCCCGATTGCATTTTTCAAGCGGATAGCGTTCCCTCAGCGCCGCTGGTCGAAACCGTTGTGGCACAGGCTGATGTTGACTAGACACTGCTTAGTGGATGAGGTCACACCATGAGTAATGATTCCACGATGCCATTCGAAGGGTTGTTCGCGCCGCTGTCTTTGGGCAAAAAGACCGCGCCTAACCGCTTCGTATTTGCTGCCCATCAAACCAACTTCGCTGTGCACCACCGTTTCGAAAAGCGTCATGCCGATTACTATGCGGCACGCGCCGCCGGTGGCGTAGGCCTGATCGTGTTAGAAGGCAGCGTTGTGCATGTATCGGACACCCCTTACGAGTACGTCATTGCCGGCTACGATCCGCAAGTGGTAGAGGGATACCAACTGGTCAGAGCGGCGGTTCACCGGCACGGCGCATTAGTATTAGCGCAATTGACCCACAGCGGTATGCAGGGCAGCAGCCATTATTCGCAACAGCCGCTGTGGGCGCCATCACCGGTACCGGAAGTCAACAGCCGTGAACTGCCTAAGGAGATGGAACCTGAGGACATCAACGCGCTGATCGACGGCTTTGCTCAAGCGGCCCGGCTGGCACTAGAAGGCGGATTGGATGGCGTTGAAATCAACGCCGGTCAAGACAGTGTGTTGCGTCAGTTTCTGTCGCCGTTGACTAATCAACGCGGTGACGAATACGGTGGTGATCTGGCCAATCGCTTGCGCTTGGTCCGCGACGTGATCAGCGCGGTGCGCGGCCAAGTGGGAAGCGGGGCTATCGTCGGGCTACGCCTGTCCGGCGATGAATACGCGCCTTGGGCGGGGATCAAACCGGAAGATGCCGTCGCCATCGCCCAGCCGCTGGCCAAAGATGGCCAGATCGATTTTATCAGTGTCACCAGCGGCAGCATCTACAGCGGGCACGTTACCCGTCCCGGCTTGTTCATGCCACCCGGTTTCGCTACCCATTTGGCCGCCCAGATCAAAGCAGCCGTATCATTACCGGTATTCGCCCAGGGCAGCATCGTCGATTCTGAGATGGCGGCTGCTTTGATCAACGAGCAGAAAGCCGATGCCGTGGAGATGACCCGTGCGTTGATTGCAGATCCGGACTTGCCGAATAAATTACGGCAAGGTCAGGTAGACGACATTCGCCCCTGTTTGCTCTCCAATCAGGACAACATCATCGGTATCGTGCAGAACGCGCGGCTGAGTTGCGTCAATAATCCGGCAGCGGGTTACGAGGGCGACCCTGAGTTCGCGCCCTTGACTCGCGCACCGGTGCCCCATCAGGTCATGGTTATCGGGGGCGGACCGGCCGGTATGGAAGCCGCGCGAGTGGCCACCTTGCGTGGACATACCGTGACGCTATACGAACAAAGCCATCACCTGGGCGGTGCGGTGCGTTTGGCTGCTGCCGCACCCGGTCGCGAGCGACTGGCCTTGGCTGTCGATTGGCTGGAAAAACAGCTACGTAAACTCGGCGTGACGATAAAAACCGGCGTTGAAGTCACGCCCGAAATGGTTCAGAAAATCGCCCCGGAAGCGGTGATTGCTACGCTCGGCGGTAAACCCCGACAGCGGCCCCCGGGACTCTTTCAGGAAACCGCACCGCTAGTCAATCCGCGTCAAGTATTGAGTGGCGAGGTACCGGATGAGGCCGGCAAGGCCGTGATTCTGGATGCGATCGGTGACGTCATCGGCATGGGCGTCGCGGAATGGCTGACCGAACGCGGCTGGCAAGTCGAGGTAGTGACTAGCGATATGTTTGTCGGCCAGAAACTGACCGCCTCGCTGGAACTGACTCCCTGGAATCAACGCGCCTGCGCCAAAGGCGTCGCGCTTAGGCCACAGATTGAGGTGCAGCGGGTTACCGCGCACACGGTGATCGGCGTCGATATCTTCGACCGTCAGGAAATCACCATCGACGACGTCGATCTGGTCATTGATGTCGCGAACGAGGCCCCTAATGAAGAGCTTTACTTCGCCTTAAAGCAGGCTGGTGTTCGGGTATTTCGAGCCGGAGACGCCATCGCGCCGCGCTATATGGCGCAGGCGATATTAGAAGGCTATCGCGTCGGGCGGGAGGTATAACCATGAGCGGACAAGCTCGTATGCTGTTTACGCCACTCAAGGTCGGCAATCTGACCTTGGCGAATCGCCTGGTGTTCTCGGCCCATTTGACCAACTACGCCGAGGATTTTCTGCCCAGCGAACGGCACGCCTACTACTATCGGGAACGGGCGCGAGGCGGGGTCGGTCTGATCATCACCGAGGAGCAATCGACCCATCCCACTGATCATCCCTATGAAAAGCTGATTCACGCCTTTCATCCCAAGGTGATCCCTTACTACCGGCGGATCACCGACTTGGTCCACGCCGAAAATACCCCGATTCTGGCCCAGATCAACCATAACGGCGGTCAGAGCAGCGGCATGTTCACCCGGCTGCCGGCCTGGGCGCCGTCAGCGCTAGCCGACCCGTTATTCCGGGAAGTCCCCAAGGCGGTGGAACATGACGACATCGCTGAGATTATTGCGGGTTATGCGCAAGTCGCCGAGTACACCCAGCAAGGGAATTTCGATGGCGTCGAGCTACAGTGTTCGCACTCATCAATCGTCAGGCAGTTCCTGTCCCGCAACACCAATCATCGCAGCGACGGTTATGGCGGCAGTTTGGAGAACCGTATGCGGTTGCTGCGCGAGATCATCGCCGCGATCCGCGCGGTGGTCGGGCGAAGCTATGTGATCAGCGTGCGGCTATGTGGCGATGAATTGATTCGCGACGGCATCACCATCGACGAGACTGTTGAAGTGGCCCGCATTCTGGAGGCCGATGGTCATATCGATTGCATCAACACTAGCATCGGTACGGCCACGCAAACCTTGTACATGATCGAAGCCTCGATGCGGATTCCGCCCAATTACGCCCTGTTTATTCCGTCGGCGATCCGCAAAGCGGTGCGGCTGCCGGTCATTGGCGTCGGGCGGGTCAAGGATCCCATTCAAGCCGAACGTATTCTGACTGAAGGCCATGCCGACCTGGTGGGCGTTGTGCGCGCACAGATCGCCGACCCGGAATTCGCCCGCAAGGCCCGCGAGAACCGTGCTGAAGATATTCGGCTATGCCTCTCTTGCAACCAGGAATGCGTGGGGCGGATGGGGCTAAACCGCTGGATGGGCTGTATTGAGACCCCGGCGACAGGCCAAGAAAAGCTTTACGGCGTCGGTACCTTAAAGCCGGTAGAGACTGCCAAAAAGGTGGTAGTGGTGGGCGGTGGACCAGCCGGTTTGAAAGCCGCCACTATCGCTGCCCGGCGTGGCCATAAGGTGGTACTGCTGGAGAAGGAACCGCTGTTGGGCGGCCAAGTAGTGTGGGCAGTACGGGTCACCAGCCGCGCTGAATTCGGCGATATCGTCCGCAATCTGCTGCACGAGATCGAACAGCTCGGCGTCGAGGTGCGCACCGGAGTGATTGCAACCCCGGAAGTGGTGTTGGCTGAAAAACCTGATGCCGTGGTGGTCGCCACCGGTTCAACAGCAGACCGCAATGCTATTCCCGGCTCGGATGGGCCGCAGGTAGCTGACGTCATCGATATCCTATCCGGCGAAGTTAAACCCGGCAAAAAGGTGCTGGTGATCGACCGCCTGGGTTTCCATGAGGCAACCAGCGTGGCCGAGTATATGGCGGAACAGGGCTGCGAAGTGGAAGTCGTCACCCCGACCTTGTATGTCGGTCAAGATCTCGGCGTAACGCTGGATTTGGAAAACTGGTATCGCTTGGCGCGCCGGTTGAACATTCGCTGTACCCCCAACCATTCCGTGTTGAGTATTAGCGAAGGCACGGTCATGGCATTACACAACTACAGCGGACAAATGGTGAACTTCGGCCCGGTGGACACCATTGTGTTGGCCATTCATCGGCGCGCTGAACACGGACTTTATGACCAATTGAAAGGGCGGGTGAGGTCATTACATCGGATCGGTGATTGCGTGTCACCGCGGCGGGCGCATGCGGCCATTATCGAAGGCGAGAAGGCCGGGAGGGCGATATGACAAAAACAGTGCTGGTCATCGCCGAAACCGAGCATGGCGAACTGACCTTACCCACTTTGGAATGTGTCGAGGAAGGCCGCGAAGTAGCCGACAGCCTGGGTGCTAAGGTGCGGGTGCTGCTACCGGGTTACGGTGTAGCGCCGCTGGCGGATACTCTGGCAGCGCATGGCGCCGATACGGTCACCGTGGTCGAACACGAGGCGCTGGAGCAGTTCAGTGCCGACGGCTGGCTGGCGGCCTTGGGGCCGCTGCTGCATGATTCCAATCCTACTCTGGTGCTGGCTCCGGATAGCGGTTATATCCGCGCTTGGTTGCCACGGCTGTCGGCGCGCTGGCGGGTGCCCATGGTCAGTGCTTGCATACAGGTGAAGATCATCGCAGACGGCTACCCCGAGATGATCCGTAGCACCCATAACGGCGCCCGTCAGGAACGGCTGATCTGGCCGGTTGACAGCATGGTTGCCGCTTTGCTGACGCCGGGAGTGCGTGGTGTCGGGATGCCCCGACCCGGACGTCATGCCGAATTGCAGCAGATCACTCCGGAGTTGCAACCCGAGACTTTTCGTGACCGGACCTTGCAAACGTTACCCGCCGATCCACGTACCGTGGACATCGGTGAGGCCGAGCGTATCGTATCCGGCGGCCTGGGGGTAGGCGGTCCGGACGGGATGCAGCAATTGCAACGCTTGGCCGATTTGTTGAACGCCGCTTTGGGCGGCACCCGGGTGGTTTCCGACAAAGGCTGGCTGGCTGAGGAACGCTATATCGGCACCACCGGCAAGATCGTCGCGCCCAAGTTGTATGTGGGTTTCGGCATTTCCGGAGCCGGGCAACATGTCGCCGGCATCACCGGTAGCGATACCGTGGTTGCGGTGAATATCGATCGCACCTCGCCGTTACTGAAAATGGCGGATCTGGGAATCGTCGGCGATCTCAACGAAATCGTACCCATACTGATCAAGAAGTTGCAACAAATACCGCATAACAAGACCGATGGCGCTGGCTCATCAAGTCAGGCCGAATCTGAGTCGCACGTGTTGGAATCGCCTTGATGACACGCAATATACGTTTGCCATCCGGATCACTGTCATGACACCATCCTCCACTCCTGAACAATTCGATGTCATCATCGTCGGCGCAGGTCCCGCCGGTAGCGCGGCAGCGCTTATCACGGCGCGCGCCGGCCTCAAGGTGCTCTTGTTGGAACGCGGCGAATATCCAGGCGCGAAAAATGTGTCCGGCGCGGCATTTTACGGCAGCGCAATTCTCAATAAACTGATTCCCAACTGGTGGCTGCAAGCGCCGGTCGAACGCTATATCTGTCGTCGGGATGTCGCGATGATGTCGCCGACGACAGCCGTGTCGCTGGATTTTCGCTCTGCTGGGTCGGGTTATGCCGAGCCACCCTACAACGGATTCAGCGTGCTGCGTCCCAAATTTGACCGCTGGTTTGCAGCGCAAGCGGAAGCGGCGGGCGCATTTTTGCTGACCTCTACGGTTGTGGACGATGTGCTTCGGGAAAATGGCCGTATTGTCGGCGTGCGGGTGCGCCGTGAACAAGGCGAGGTACGTGGCCGGGTGGTCATCGCTTGCGACGGGTCCAATTCTTTCCTGGCGAAAAAGACCGGCCTGCAGCGGGAATTTCACGCCCACGAAATTTCGTTGGGCGTGAAAGAGGTTTTGGGTCTGAGCGAAGGCGTGATTCGTGAGCGCTTTCATTT
>JAZBPA010000152.1:0-3250 GCA_036351435.1 Candidatus Competibacteraceae bacterium | reverse complement strand
TTTATAGTACGGCGCGGCATCCAACTCCTCGTCCGGGACGGGAATCTGGAACCGGTCGCGGAAGTCTTTCAGCGCATCGTGGCCCATTTTCTTTTGCGAATGGGTGATGTTTTGCCCTTCGCCGGCGATACCCATGCCGTAACCTTTAACCGTCTTGGCCAAAATCACGGTGGGTTGGCCGGTGTGCTTGACTGCAGCGGCATACGCGGCATACACCTTGTGCGGATCGTGCCCGCCCCGATTCAGCCGCCAAATATCGTCATCGGATAGATGACTGACCATATCCCGTAATTCCGGATATTTGCCAAAGAAGTGTTCGCGGGTATAAGCGCCACCCCGAGCCTTGAAGGTCTGATATTCGCCGTCCAAGGTTTCTTCCATGCGTTTACGCAGTAAGCCCAACCGGTCCTGAGCCAGCAGCGGATCCCAATACGAGCCCCAGATCACCTTGATAACATTCCACCCGGTGCCCCGGAAATCGCCTTCGAGTTCTTGAATTATTTTGCCGTTGCCGCGCACCGGCCCATCCAGACGCTGCAAATTGCAATTGATCACAAAGATGAGATTGTCTAGTTTTTCTCGTGCAGCTAGGGCGATAGCACCTAACGATTCCGGTTCATCCATTTCGCCGTCGCCCATGAATGCCCACACTTTGCAGCCTTCGGTGTCGACTAGGCCGCGATTATGTAGATATTTCATGAAACGGGCTTGGTAGATAGCCATGATGGGCCCTAACCCCATCGATACCGTAGGGAATTGCCAGAAATCCGGCATCAGCCACGGATGGGGATAAGACGACAGTCCTTGACCGTCGACCTCCTGCCGGAAGTTATTGAGCTGTTGCTCGCTAATCCGGCCCTCCAGGAACGCCCGCGAGTAAATGCCGGGCGCGGAGTGACCCTGGGTGAATACCAGATCGCCGCCGCGCGTGTCAGTGGGGGCATGCCAAAAGTGATTAAAACCCACGTCATAGAGCGTCGCGCTGGAAGCGAAACTGGCGATATGTCCGCCGAGTTCCGAGGTGATTTTATTGGCCTTAACCACCATCGCCATGGCATTCCAGCGAATGATTGAGCGAATCCGCCATTCCAGGGCGGGATCGCCGGGAGTGTATTCTTCGCTTTCCGGAGGAATGGTGTTCAGATACGGGGTATTGGCGCTGTAGGGCATATCAGCCCCACCGGTATACGCCCGATCTAGTAGTTTTTGGAGCAGAAAATTGGCCCGTTCCGGCCCATCACGCTCTAGTACCGCTTCCAATGCTTCCAACCACTCCCGGGTTTCCAGGGAATCCACATCGTTATAATTGTCATTCATCGTGACATGCCTCGTTTGGTGGTAACAGCCTCAACTGCGTCCAGAGGATTTTTGGGATCGTTCGACTATGCAAGTCGGTTTGAGATAGGATGACTTGACGTAAAACTATAGACTCAAAATCTACCTTTGATTCGTCAGTTTTTTTCCTGAAGCGCGATACGCACTGATCAGTCACGGTTTTGATTAGCTGATAGACATACGGTAAATCATGAGCATTGCTGAAAACGGGGCGATCATAGTCGGCGCCTTGGGACCGATTTTTAGCCTTATCCTGCTGGGGTATGGACTGAAGGTATACCGTTTTCCCGGCGAGGCGTTCTGGCCTGCCGCCGAAAAATTGACTTATTTTTTGCTGCTGCCCGCATTGCTGGTCAATAAATTGGCGCTGGCGGAATTGGGCAACTATGCGATAGGCCCTTTCGCCGGTGTGATAGTCCTTGGTTTAGGGTTGGCGACACTGATTTTGTTCCTGCTCAGACCGTTAATCGGCGTCGATGGTCCGGCGTTCAGTTCGATTTATCAAGGTGGTATTCGATTTAATACCTATGTCGGTTTAGCCGCTGCAAGCGCGCTGTTTCATACTCCAGGTTCTACACTTGCCGCGTTGGCTATGGCTGTTTTGATTCCATTGATCAATGTGCTTTGTGTGGGGGTGCTGACCCACGCGACTGGTGCGACTGGGACCCTCCATGTTATGGGGCAGTTGCTGCGTAATCCGTTGTTATTGGCTTGTGTGCTCGGCATTCTCCTCAACGTCAGTGGTTTGAGGCTACCGTTAGGCTCTGCAGCAGTGTTGGATATTCTGGCGCGGGCGGCGTTGCCGTTAGGTTTGCTGGCGGTGGGTGCTGGTTTGCAAATCAGCGGCACGCTGCCACAAATGCGGGCGTTGCTGGTTTCCAGTGCGTTCAAGTTGTTGATTATGCCGACGTTGTTTGGCGGATTGGCTTGGGTAGTAGGGGTAAACGATCTGGAATTAGCTATTTTGGTGCTGTTCGCAGCGCTGCCGGGGGCCACTTCCGCTTATATTTTGGCCCGTCAGTTGGGCGGCGACGCGCCGCTTATGGCGGCAATCGTTACGGTAGAAACCGCCGCTTCAATGGTCACTTTGCCGGTTATTTTGCTACTGCTGGTGTAAAGCGTCACACCGATTTAACAACCAATAGCCTTTAACAACAGTATACTTTCCCTTTAAAACGTCTCTTGCAATCCCTATTTAGTCCAATAGGCCGATTCATCGGTTTCGTTTAACGCAACGGTTTTCCGTACAAGGGGGTAACGTCATGGGCATAAACCTGCAAAAGGGACAGCGCATCAGTCTTTCTAAAGAGGCCGGTGCCAGTCTGGATCGCATTTACATGGGCCTCGGTTGGGGCATGAAGAAAACCGAGAGTAAGGGTTTTCTGGGTTTCGGTGGTGGCACCAAGGAGGTTGCAGTTGATTTGGACGCCTCTTGTTTGATGTTTGATGCCGGTGGCAATCTGACTGATCAAGTCTGGTTCCGGCAATTGCAAAGCAACTGCGGTTCGGTTCAGCATAGTGGCGATGATCGTGCCGGCGGTGGTAGTGCAGATGTTGAGAACGAACGTATCACCATTGATCTTAATCAGGTGCCTAGCGAAGTCAAAAGCCTGATCTTCACCGTTAATAGCTTCAGCGGCGAATCGTTCGAAGGGATTCCCAACGCGTTCTGCGTGGTGGTGGATGATAAGAGCAGTAAGGAGATCGCCCGCTTCAATTTATCCTTGGAAGGAGGGCATTTCACTGGACTGATTATGACTAAACTATACCGTCACGAGGGTGACTGGCGGGTGCAAGCCATTGGCGACCAAGGCGAAGGCCGAACCTTCATGGATTTGCTGCCGGCTCTGAAGCCCCATCTCTGATCGTGCAATAACGAGAAGCAGCGATGAATCTGCAGTCTGGGCAGAATATT
>JAZBPA010000151.1:0-25895 GCA_036351435.1 Candidatus Competibacteraceae bacterium | reverse complement strand
GGTCAACGCCGCAAAACTTTACGAAATACCTTGCGCGGATTGCTCGACGATGAGGCACTAACGACTGTGGGCGTGGACCCAGTTGCCCGTCCGGAAACCCTGGAGCTGGCCGAATTCGCGGCGCTGAGTAATTACTACAGTCAAGCCGCTAGCGGATAAGGCGATGGTCTAAAATTGGTACAGCGGTGCACTGCAACTTGTTCAGCAATTCCCGCTCTCCAAAAAATCGCTTTAAAAACCGTCTGAACCTAACAGATGGGTAATCTGACAGCAAAATAGGGACTCAATTATCTAGCCAAGGAACATTTGCCCTAGCCAGCGCTGTCTGACAGGAGTAGCTGAGCTGGGTTACAATATACCCCAGCCTCACTCTCTGATCAGTCACGACGAGGACATTCATGGCAAACGCACGCTTTAGCGGTACCGACAACTATGTCGCTACCGACGATTTGATGATGGCTGTCAATGCCGCCATCACACTAGGCCGACCGCTGTTGGTTAAGGGCGAACCCGGTACTGGCAAAACTATGCTAGCCGAAGAAGTCGCCAAGGCCCTAAACCATCCCTTGATTCAATGGCATATCAAGTCCACCACCAAGGCCCGACAAGGACTTTATGAATACGACGCCGTGTCTCGGTTGCGCGATTCCCAACTCGGCGATGATCGTGTGCACGACATTAGCAACTACATCATCAAAGGCAAACTGTGGGAAGCCTTTGAGGCCGACCAACAGCCGGTGTTGTTGATAGACGAGATTGACAAGGCCGATATCGAGTTCCCCAACGATCTGTTGCAGGAACTGGATCGCATGGAATTCTACGTTTACGAGACTCAGAAACTCATCAAAGCCCAGCAACGACCAATCATTATCATTACCAGCAATAATGAGAAAGAGTTGCCGGATGCGTTTCTACGGCGATGTTTTTTCCATTACATCCGTTTCCCGGAAAAGGACACCATGGAAGAAATCGTCAAAGTCCATTTCCCGGATTTGAAGAAGCAGTTGCTTAACGAAGCGCTGGAATCTTTCTTCGAAATTCGCGAAGTGGCCGGGCTCAAAAAACGTCCTTCAACTTCGGAGTTGCTGGACTGGATCAAACTGCTGGTAGCCGAAGACATTCCCCCAGACGCATTACGCAGTACCGACCAACGCAAGATTATCCCCCCTTTGCACGGCGCTTTGCTTAAGAACGAGCAGGATGTGCATTTATTTGAGCGGTTGCTGTTCATGAGCCGACGCAAGCGAGTTTGAGAGTAATACCGCCTATATCTTCAGCGCGCGAAAGGGTGAATCATGCTGATTGATTTTTTTTACAAGTTGAAGGACGCCAAGTTGCCGGTATCCATCACCGAGTTCCTGACGTTGCTGAACGCGATGGAACAAAGGGTGGCCGGTTACAGCGTGGATGATTTTTACTATTTGTCGCGTGCCGCTTTGGTCAAGGACGAACGGCATTATGATCGGTTCGATAAGGTCTTCGGTGCGCACTTCCAGGGGATGGAAGAATTGTTCGATGAGGTTATCGGGGAAATTCCCGAAGACTGGTTGCGCAAACAAATGGAGTTGATGCTCAGCGACGAGGAGAAAAAACAGATTGAGGCGATGGGCGGCTGGGAAAAACTCATGGAAACCCTTCGCCAGCGCCTGGAAGAACAACAGGAGCGCCACCAGGGCGGCAACAAATGGATCGGTACTGGCGGCACCTCTCCATTCGGCGCTTATGGGTATAACCCTGAAGGGATCCGCATCGGCCAGGACCGCTCGCGCAACCGGCGCGCAGTCAAGGTCTGGGATAAACGCGATTTCCGCAATTTGGACGATACCGTCGAGCTCGGCACCCGCAATATCAAAGTCGCCTTGCGCCGGCTACGCAAGTTCGCACGCAGTGGAGCCGCCGAAGAATTAGACATGGACGACACCATTTATTCCACCGCCCGCAACGCTGGGTATCTGGATTTGAAAATGGTGCCGGAGCGGCACAATGCCGTGAAAGTGTTGCTATTCCTTGATGTGGGCGGATCAATGGACGATCACGTCAGGGTGTGTGAAGAATTATTCTCCGCCACCAAGACCGAATTCAAACATCTGGAATATTTTTACTTTCACAACTTTCTCTACGAAGGAGTGTGGAAAGACAACTTTCGCCGCCACACTGAACGTTATCCAACCCTGGATGTGATTCATACCTTCCCCAGCGACTATAAATTGATTTTCGTGGGCGACGCTACCATGAGTCCCTATGAGATCACCTATCCGGGCGGTTGTATTGAGTATTTCAACGAAGAAGCCGGCACCGCATGGATCGGGCGCTTGCTAGACGCTTATCCCTACGCCATCTGGTTAAACCCGCAACCCGAACAGCATTGGGAATATACCCCGTCCATCCAGATCACTCGCGAACTGATGCACAATCGAATGTATCCCCTAACCCTGGAAGGGTTGGATCAAGGGATACGTGCCTTACAGCGCCAGAACAACGGGTAACGGATTCGCAACATTCAATTCAGGCCATTCGGGCCAAACGTTCATGTAACGGACTGGAGCGCGGGAAATGGGCGCGCAGGAAATCCATTTGATCGGCTAGGATGCGCCGTCCTTGCAGATAGATATATTCCGCATGGTTGGGAATGAACGGAATTGCAAGCAACTGCATCGCCGCTTGTTCCGGGGTCCGGCCACCTTTGTGGTGATTGCACCGCTTACAGGCGGTGACCACGTTGCTCCACTGGTCGACCCCGCCTTGTACCATCGGGGTCACGTGATCGCGCGATAAATCGTGTACCGAGAAGGTACCGCCGCAGTACAAACACATATTGAAATCGCGTCGGAACAAGGCCACATTGGATAAAGGTGGCACATAATCATGACGTGATTTCATCAGCGCATAGGTTCCACCTTGGGTCGCGATGATGGAATTGACCTCGATGATACTGCGTTCACCGCTACGCGCGTTAATTCCTCCATGGACCCGATACAGCAGGCTTCCGCAGGCATAGGCCACCTGTTCCAGGTGATAGAGCCTGACCGCTTCCTGATAATCGATCCATTCCAAAGGCATGCCCGATACGTCGGTACGTAGGACCTGCTGTTCCAAACCATGCATGGATGTCGCCTCCTCTTTGCAGAGCTTGATTACGCAATGTAATGGTTTCTCGCATCCGTGTGAACCACAGATTAAAGACGTCGCCAGTGCAACGATGTTCCCTAACCGGTTGAATCCTTGGCAAAGCAGCATTAATAATGCGCCATTCTTTGTGCGATGCCGCAAATATAGGTTATTATTACTGTTTCTGGACGCATACCCCGTGCGCGTTCAGGCAACAATAACAATCAGTCGTTACGTTATGGTGACTTTTTCAAAACAGCCCAACCACGGGGAAAGTTGGGTTTCGCAATTGGGGAGAACGATACATGCCTTTACGCTTGGCAGTCCCGAAAGAGATCTTTCCGGGCGAACGCCGGGTTGCGCTCGACCCGAGTACAGCCCAACGTTTTACCAAAATGGGAGTCGAGGTGCTGATGGAAAAAGGGGCCGGGAAAGGCGCCCATTTCATCGATTCGGCCTATGAAGAGAAAGCGCGTTTAGTCGACGACGCGGCAGCGCTCTACGCTGAAGCTGATGTGGTATTCAAAGTCCAGCCCCCCACCTTGGATGAACTGGATTTGATGCGAGAAGGCACTGTCTTAGTGGGCTTTCTGAAACCACATTTGCACCCTGATATGGTGCACAAACTTTGTGAAAAAAAAATTACCAGTTTTGCAATGGAGTTAGTGCCGCGTATTTCCCGCGCTCAATCTATGGACGCCTTATCCTCACAAGCCTCTATCGCGGGCTACAAAGTGGCGTTAATGGCTGCGGAACTGGCCAGTTTCTTTTTCCCTATGCTGACTACGGCGGCCGGTACCATTCGACCCGCTAAAGTAGTGGTTGTGGGTGCGGGCGTAGCCGGCCTACAGGCTATTGCCACGTGCAAGCGTCTGGGTGCTCAGGTGGAAGCCTACGATATCCGTGCCGCCGCCAAAGAGCAGGTGGAATCGTTGGGAGCGAAGCTCATCGACACCGGCGTCAGCGCCGAAGGCGAGGGGGGTTATGCCCGTGACTTGACGGCGGACGAAAAACGCCGACAAGCTGAGGTGCTGGCGAAACATGTCGCCGCAGCTAGCGCAGTGATCACCACCGCCTCACTACCAGGCCGGGATGCGCCCATAATCATCACCAAGGATATGGTGGAAGCGATGAAACCGGGCGCTGTGGTCGTCGATCTGGCTGCCGAATCAGGCGGCAACTGCGAAGTCACCAAACCGGGAGAAACCTACGAGTATCATGACGTGATCATTCATGGACCGATTAATATTCCTAGCCTGATCCCGGTGCATGCCACAGAGATGTACGCCAAAAACCTTTACAACTTTCTCTCGCCGATGATCAAAGAAGGTGAACTCAAGCTGGATTGGGAAGATGAGGTCATCAAAGAAAGCGTGTTGACTCATGAGTGCGAAGTCAAACACGAACCCACCGGTCGACGTTTGCGAGGTGCGTCATGATTGAAAGTTTTGCGCTGTTATATGTATTCATGTTGGCCGGCTTCGTTGGCTACGAGATTATCAGTCGGGTACCGGTGATTCTGCATACTCCGTTAATGTCCGGTTCCAACTTCGTGCACGGCATTGTTTTAGTCGGCGCAATGGTGGCTTTGGGCCATGCCGAGACCGGTTTGGAGCAGGCGATCGGTTTTCTCGGCGTGCTACTGGGAGCCGGTAATGCCGTGGGTGGCTATGTGGTCACTGAACGGATGCTGGAAATGTTCAAAAGCAGTAAGGGGAAATAATTCATGGGCGTCATTATCGAAATTAGTTATTTCCTAACTGCCATTTTATTCATTCTGGGGCTCAAACGGATGTCCCATCCCACCACCGCCCGTAGCGGTATTTGGTGGGCCGGTGGCGGCATGGTGCTGGCCACCGTGGTCAGCTTTGCACATCCCGAGATTGCCGGTAATTATTTCCTGATGATCGTGGCGATTGCCATCGGTAGCGGCGTAGCCTGGTGGTCTGGCAAGCGGGTCGCCATGACTGATATGCCACAAATGATCGCCATCTATAATGGCATGGGCGGCGGCGCAGCTGGTGCTATCGCAGCAGTGGAGTTACTCAAATTGAGCGGCGCACCGGTTGCCGGCGAAGCCGCAGAAGCAGTAGCTCATCACTCAACTTTTGTGGTGTTTTTAGCAACCTTGGGCGCGATGATTGGCACGGTGTCCTTCTCGGGTTCCTGCGTAGCCTACGCCAAGCTCGAAGGGCTGATGAATAAAGTCATTCGCTTTCCCAGCCAACAGAAAGTAAATTCGGCCGTATTTGTGCTAATGGTGTTATTCGGCCTAATCATTACCTTCAGCGATCATCCTAGTATGGGTGTGATTCTGGTGTTCTTCGTATTGGCTTTGGCGTTCGGTGCGATGATGGCGGTGCCCATCGGCGGCGCTGACATGCCGGTAATCATTTCTCTGTTCAATGCCTTCACGGGTTTGGCGGTGGCATTCGAAGGTTTTGTGCTCCAAAACTCGGCGTTAATTATCGCGGGTACCGTGGTAGGCGCAGCGGGCACCCTGCTAACTCAGTTGATGGCCAAAGCCATGAACCGCTCAATCGGCAATGTGTTGTTTGGTGCGTTCGGTGACACTGGCGGGGGCGAAGCGGAAGAAGTGACCGGCGCGATGAAGGCGATGGAGCCGATGGATGCAGCAGTGATGATGTCCTTCGCCAGCAAAGTGGTCATTGTGCCCGGTTATGGGCTAGCCGTGGCTCAAGCCCAGCATAAAATTTGGGAAATGACCGAACTGCTAGAGGAACGCGGTGTGGAGGTGAAATTTGCTATCCACCCAGTAGCAGGCAGGATGCCCGGCCATATGAATGTGCTATTAGCCGAAGCGGGTGTGCCTTACGATAAGATTTTCGACCTGGAGGAAATTAACAGCGACTTCGGCAGCACTGACGTGACTCTGGTGATCGGGGCCAATGACGTGGTCAACCCCTCGGCCAAGACCGACAAGAGTAGTCCTATCTACGGTATGCCGATTCTGGATGTAGATGAGTCGAAGAACGTGCTGGTGATCAAGCGCGGTCAGGGTACTGGATTCTCAGGGATCGAAAACAAGCTGTTCTTCTTGGATAACACCAATATGGTCTATGGCGACGGCCAAAAAGTGGCGGCGGAATTAATTCAACATATTAAGACGCTGTAATCGCTTTAGAACGATAAAAAGGCGGCTTACTAGCCGCCTTTTTTAATGTCAAAAAGTATATTGCAAAAAAACAACAAAAATATGTCATCTAGAAATCACAGCTTTTTAATAATTTTGTTGCATAATCAGCATATTTGTGGTCCATTAGATAAAAATTTTCCTGGGGCGGGAACTATGCAGGGTTAACTTACCTCTATAACTGCATTGTCGAGAAATACTTCGTATAAAATAATAAGCGACTGAAAAACATAACTATTTCCATTAATTTTTTGGAAAAATGCTGTAATCGTAATTTTGTCTATTGCTAAAAAGCTATTTTTTTTGATTTAAGTCAATGAATGATGCAAGTCAATAAATAGCGTTGATCAATAGCTTTATTCTTTCATTCAGGTGTTTCGGTGCAAGGCTCTAGGAGATAACTACCGGTCTCAAAAGCCACAGCAACGCTTTCAATCTGTAAGCTTTAATGACACAGGATCGGTGATCCCGGCCCAAGTGATGAGGTACCATCATGGCACTGCATTTATTAGGTAATACCCGACGACGACCGGTTAGATGCGTCATTCGTATTGGCTCGGAAAAGCGAGAAGAAATTGCGCTATATTCGCAGTTACAAGCAGGGACTATTTTTAGGCATAGCAACCAGACAGCCACCGCTAGCTTAACCTTGGAAGCTCGCATCGACGATTCCGATGCTTGGTCGTTACTACAGGGAACCGGAACCGTCGTGGCCGGAGACACGATACACATTGAGGCGGATTTCGGACCGAAACGACAAGAAATCATGCGCGGTTTTGTGGGCAATTTGCGGGTAAAGAATCTACACCGCAATACTTATCTCAAAATTGTCGTCGAATGCCAGGATGAATCGTGGCCGCTCCAACAGCAGCCTGTCCATACGGTTTGGAAAAGCGACAGCCAAATTCGTGATCGGTGGGTTGTTTCCGCTATTCTGGAAAAGTATGGATTGACGCTTGATTCGAATAGTGCGTGGGGCGCTGAACACGAGATCCTGGTGCAAGACGCCTCTGATTTCGATTTCCTGCGCCAACGCGCCGAAGCCAACCGTTACGAATTGCTTTTCAATGCAGGCAGTGTTTATTTCGGCCCCACGCGGTTACTTACCACACCCCAACCCAGCATAATGATCGCGGGCACCCATGCGAATTGTGGGTACTTCTCGGTGCACCGCTCCCACAACATGCGGGATGACACTGAGTACCTCACGGCAGAAGGCGAGTTGGATAGCAAAAAGTACGGTCACGTGTTGCAAGTTGGTCGCCCAGTGCAAGTCGACGGCGACGATGGTTATGGCGGCATCTATCATGTCGATGCGGTTGCTCATCATTTCGCTGAGAATAATTATCGCCAACTGTTTAACTTATCCCGTCCGGGGGATCTGGATTGGGCTGCCGGCGAGCTAACGACTAACGTTATGCAAACGCCGAGTTTGTTATACCAAGTACTTTAAGTGCTGCCCGTCTCATTGAGGCGGGAGCATAATCACTCACAGCAGAACAGCATTCAAGGACGATTCACCGACCACATTCTGGTTCCCGCTTAAACCTGTGCGACCGCACGTGGTTCAACCCTTTAATTCCCTCATGAATGCGCATTCCTCAGCAGAAGAGTGTCACAACCCTTGCTATGCTTTATGCATATTGGTCAAGGGAACACTCTGACTCTTCGATTTCCCCCTGTATTGAGGATGATCTATGAAAGTGAATGTTAGCGTTGAAGCCAACGCCCAGGAGTTGCGAGAATTTTTTGGATTGCCTAATGTGCAACCGCTACAACAGGAAATTCTCCAAACGGTTCGCGATAATATGAAAAAAGGCGTGACCGGGTTTGACCCGTTGAGTTTGATGAAACCGGTTTTATCCACTCAAACTCCCCTGGAAGTTTGGCAAAAGACGTTCTGGGACACCTTCGCCAAGGCCAATGAGCCCGCGCAGGACGATTCGGAACAAGTTGATAAAAAATAACCTTAATCAATACAGAAATTCACCTGCTTTGGGAGTTGCGATGACCAATAAGATTCTGATAGTAGACGATGAACCCAATATCGTTCTGTCGCTGGAATTTTTGATGAAACAAGCCGGCTTCCAGGTCCGCACGGCAGCGGATGGTGCTGCAGCTTTGGATATCATCGCAGAGGACTGTCCTGACCTTGTGTTATTGGATGTCATGATGCCGCGTAAAAACGGTTATGAAGTCTGTCAAGCGGTCCGCGAAAATCCGACTTGGCAAGGGTTGAAAATTATCATGTTGACCGCTAAAGGACGGGATGTAGAGCGCGAGAAAGGCTTGGCTCTAGGTGCTGATGATTACATTACCAAACCGTTTGCGACTCAAGAAGTCGTGGAGAGGGTGAAAGAATTACTCGCTGAAGGTCCGAGCGCTCTCTAGAGTCTTCAGGTAAGCGTCAGCCTCGCTATGAGCAATCGGGTCACATTCTGGTTACTGGCGCTGATCCCGCTGGTGTTGTTAGGCGCATTGGTCGGGATAACCATTTGGCAACTCCCGAATTTTGTGCCAGATACCCGATTACATTTTCAGGCCGTACTGTTTGCGTTGTTCGGCGGGTTGCTGTTACTCACGAGTATTGTCCTGGTATGGACGCTCGTCGACTGGGCCTGTTTCATGCCACTGGGCGCGTTGCTGCGCGGCGCGCAAATCATGACCAGCAGCAATCCTGGCCATGCGTTAGAAATTCCCGGTTTTACGCTATTGGGGCACTTTCCCGAAACGCTATCCGCACTTGGCGAGGCCTTGCATAAGGCGCGTTCTGAGGTGGCGGTCGCCATGGCGATGGGGAGCCGCGAAGCCGAAGAGCAAAAATCCCGCTTGGAGATTGTCTTGCGAGAGATCTCCGAAGGTGTATTGGTTTGTGATACAGCGGGGCGCATCTTGCTCTACAACCCTGCTGCGCTGAAACTGCTACCTAATCGCGAGGTGCTTGGCTTAGGGCGCTCTATTTACGAGTTATGGACCCGCGCACCTATCGAGGATACGCTGGAATTTCTGCGGTATCGGCAACAGGGCAACGAAAAATCCCATTCTTTCACCAGCGATGCCGAATTTGTCTGCGCCACCGTTGATAAAAAAGCCACCTTACTGTGTCGAATGAGTCTGCTCCCAGCAACTTCGGAGCTGAAATCCGCTTTCGTCATCACTTTTCGCGACATCACCAATCAAATCGAACAGGCCAATAGCGAATACCCGCTCCTTCGTTCGTCTGCTCAGGAACTGCGCCAACCGTTGGCGAACCTGCGGGCAGCTGCAGAAAACATTACTCATTTCACCGATATGGATCCAGCGCAACGCGATGTGTTTCAGCGGGTTATCGTTGCTGAAAGCGAGACCCTGAGCCAACGATTGCAGGCGATGGCGCAAGACCTACGCAGTCTGGCGGCAACCCAATGGCCGATGAACGACGTTTATTCCACCGATCTCGTGGGGAGCGTAAGTCATTATTTGCAACACCACGAAGGCCCCGAGGTTCGCTACATCGGCACACCACTATGGCTGCACGTGGATAACCACTCGGTCATGTTGTTGTTGCAGCATTTAATTAAACAATTGCAAATTGATACAGGCAGCAATCGCTTTGAGATTGAATGCCTGCTGGGCAACCGGCGGATTTATCTGGATATCATTTGGGAAGGACTGCCGGTGCCAGCACAGACCATAGAGTACCACTTGCAGCAGACTGTACAGGACCTGGTTGGTGCAGCCACTGTAGAACAGGTATTGAACCGCCACAACAGTGAACTCTGGAGCCAACCCTATCGGCGCACCGGACACGCCCTATTGCGCGTACCGCTGCCTTCCTCTAAACGACAATGGCAAACTGAACAGATCTTGCCGGAACGCCCTGAGTTGTACGATTTTTCGCTGGTCCGCGATACCGCGGCGTTCGGCGAATTGGCGGACCAACCGCTAGCCAATTTGGATTATGTCATCTTTGATACGGAAACTACCGGTCTTGAACCTTCCAAGGGCGATGAAATCATTCAAATTGCCGGGGTGCGGGTAGTCAATCGACGGATTTTGACCGGTGAAATATTTGATCGGCTGGTCAATCCAGGCAGAGGGATTCCCAGAGCGTCGATCCGTTTTCACGGCATCACCGACGATGCTGTTAAAAATCAACCGGATATCCAGGAAATTTTGCCGCAATTTAAAACTTTTGTGGGCGGAGATAAAACGATACTGGTTGCCCACAATGCCGCCTTCGACATGAAATTGCTACGACTCAAGGAACAGACTACCGGCGTGCTATTTCCCAATCCGGTTTTGGATACCTTGTTATTATCGGGATTTTTGCATGACCATACCGGCCAGCACACTTTGGACGCGATAGCCGAACGCTTAGGGGTTGATGTGTACGGACGGCATACCGCAATGGGTGATACCCTGGTCACTGCCGAGATATTTGTCAAATTGCTGGATCTGCTGGAAGCTCGGGGTGTTCATACGCTAGGTCAAGCATTAGCGGCCTCGGAGAAGATGGTACAGATACGCAAGGCACAAGCCCATTTTTAACTCACTATCGTGCATTGAGTGGCTACCACCATGAAACATCGCGTTCGGGAAAACATAGTCGTCCTGTTTATCGCCAGTGTATTGGCGTTAAATTATCCCTTGATCTCTAGCGCCGACCACTTACTGCTGCCCTTGGGTATCCCGTTGCTTTATCTGTATATTTTTCTCGTATGGCTGGTTATCATTGTGCTGATGGCGCTGATCGTGGAACGTAAAGACCTGCACAGCGACGAGAAAGCCGAATCTCGGGATGCTTAAAGACTGGATCATTCTTGTCAGCGCCCTGGCTTACCTGGGGCTGCTGTTCGCCATTGCCTACTACAGCGATAAACGGTCCGACACCGGCCGTTCAATAATCGCCAATCCCTATATTTACACCTTATCCATAGCCGTGTATTGCACTGCCTGGACGTTCTACGGCAGCGTGGGACGGGCCGTTTCCAGCGGGATCGGGTTTCTGCCGGTTTATTTAGGGCCGACTTTAGTGGCCTTGTTGTTCTGGTTCGTACTCCGCCGGATTGTCCGGATCACCAAAGTCCATCGCATCACGTCCATCGCTGATTTCGTTGCTTCCCGCTACGGTAAGAGCGGTCTGTTAGCCGGCTTGGTGACCATAATTGCGGTCCTCGGCATCATGCCCTATATCTCAATCCAGCTGAAAGCGATCGCAATCAGTTTGGACGTTTTGCTGCAATATCCGGTTGTGGTCATGCCCGCCGCTTCTGTTACTCAGCCGGTGTGGGTCGACACCAGCTTTTATGTCGCGCTGGTGTTGATTATCTTTGCGATTCTATTCGGTACCCGCCACATCGATAACACCGAGCGCCATGAAGGAATGGTGGCGGCTATCGCTTTCGAGTCGATGCTTAAACTGCTAGCGTTTTTGGCCGTGGGTTTTTTTGTGACCTTTGGTATGTTCAACGGCTTTGGCGATCTTTTCGGCCAAGCGGCAGCCCATCCAGAATTAGCTCGTTTGATGAGCTTCGAGGCGATCCCGGGAAGCGGTTATATCGACTGGTTAGCGCTGACCTTCCTGTGCATGATGGCTTTCTTGTTCTTACCTCGGCAGTTTCAGGTATTGGTGGTAGAGAATGTCAATGAAGCCCATATCCTCAAGGCTACTTGGCTGTTCCCATTGTATCTGCTGATTATCAATTTGTTTGTGTTGCCGATTGCCTTTGCCGGCTTGCTGCTATTCGATGGTGCGACGGTAGATGCAGATACCTTCGTGCTGGCTTTGCCCATGACCGAAAAACAGCAGGCACTTGCTCTATTGGTGTTTTTGGGTGGGCTATCAGCAGCGACCGGCATGATCGTCGTCGAAACTGTGGCTTTATCGACCATGATTTGCAACGATCTGGTCATGCCGGTATTGCTGCGTATCAGGTTTCTAAACCTGACCAAACGCAGCAATCTCAGTGGTCTGTTGCTGGGCATACGCCGTAGCAGTATCGCTTTGATGATTTTGCTTGGCTATCTCTATTTCCGCTTTATCGGCGAATCCTATGCCTTGGTGGCTATGGGACTAGTTTCCTTCGCAGCGGCTGCGCAATTCGCACCGCCAATTTTGCTGGGCATCTATTGGAAGCGAGCGAATCGGTTAGGTGCTCTGCTTGGACTAGGCGGCGGTTTTCTGATTTGGGTTTATACCTTGTTGCTGCCTGCTTTTGCCCGTTCCGGTTGGATTAGCTCCGCTTTCTTAGAACATGGCTTGTTCGGTATCGCCTTGTTAAAACCGTATCAATTGCTCGGTATTCAGGGTATGGACCCTTACACCCATGCAGTCTTTTGGAGTATGTTGATCAATATCGGCGGTATCGTGTTAGGTTCGTTATTGGGCCGTCAAGATGCTATAGAGCAGGTACAAGCTAGTCAATTCGTCGATATTTTTGATCGCGACCGACATGACGGTGATTCCCTCCTGTGGCGCGGCGTGGTCGAAGCACAAGAACTGCGCGATCTATTAGCCCGCTTCATCGGCCCGCAACAGGCCGATAAAGCCTTTACCGACTATGCCCGGCGTCAGCAGAAGGGACAAGCACTACAAGCCGATTCCCGGTTGATTCACTACACGGAACGGTTGCTCGCAGGCGCTATTGGTTCCGCATCGGCACGCGTCATGGTCTCCTCGGTGGTAATGGGAGAAGTGCTCAGCATTGATGAAGTGATGACAATTCTAGATGAAAGTTCTCAAGCCATTGAATACAGTCGTCGCCTGGAACAGAAATCCAAAGAACTGGAAGCTGCAACCGCTGCACTGCGCAAGGTCAATGCCCAATTGCAGGAACTTGACCGGCTCAAAGACGAATTTATTTCGACCGTGACCCATGAGCTACGTACGCCACTGACTTCCATCAGAGCTTTTTCAGAAATATTGCTGGCTAATCCAGAAATGGAGGTCGCCCAACGTAGCGAATTTCTCGCCATTGTCGTCAAAGAGACCGAACGTCTGACTCGCCTCATTAATGATGTGCTCGATCTGGCTAAGCTAGATTCAGGACGAATTAACTGGAATATCGACCAAGTAGACCTAAAAGGCTTAGTTCACGACGCGATCAACGCTACAAGCCAACTGTTTTGCGAAAAATCGATTGAACTGATAGAGGAGTTGGCTGAGGGGCCATCAATGGTGGCGGGTGATTATGACCGCCTCACTCAGGTCGTAATCAATTTGTTATCTAATGCGGCTAAATTTTCTCCTGAAAAAAGTGGCCGGGTGGTGATCCGCGTGCTAGCTGACAGTGAGCATGTCCGTATCGAAGTGCAAGATAATGGGCCCGGTATTCCGGGCGATCAGCAAGGGCTTATCTTCGAAAAGTTCCATCAAGTCAGCGATCAACGCGCTGGCAAACCCAAAGGCACCGGTTTAGGTCTCGCTATCAGCGAACGAATCATGGAGCATCACAACGGACGGATTTGGGTGGAAAGCGAACCGGGCGTCGGAGCAACCTTCAAGGTTGAAATACCGAACCGCAAAGCGCCACAAGTGGCTTTATCTAGCCAATAATCCGCGGCGCTTGAGTTGGTGCCCCGAACACGATTCGAACGTGTGACCTTCCCCTTAGGAGGGGGATGCTCTATCCAACTGAGCTACCGGGGCATTGGGAGATGCAGCCTATTGAAAAAGCAACCGGATACCGCTGTAATGGGTGCTTGTAGATTGGGTTGCTGATGGGCCGATTCTACCATCCAACCTGATTCGGTGCTACCCTGGGCACCAACCCAGCGACAACGTATCGTACCTACATATCGCCGCCTTTCATCAGTTTTTGATGCTGCTAATAACGTAGAGATGACTCCGATAAACACGCCATTTTTTTTCAGGAAATACGCCTTCATGATCCTAGTGTTGGCATATTGTTTGGTTATCATTGGCTGTGGCCTTGGTCAGGGCACTTATTATCCAGAGGGGAGAGGTTTTCCAAGCCGGGATCAACCTGCAGAGCTGACCGCATCTTCAGTATCTGAGCTCGAAGAGCAAGGATATAAACAGATCGGTTTCATCACCCGACTCTGGGACCCAGAAGAGGAAAAAGAAGCATTGTTTTTGGATTATCGTTCTGACTCGGATGATTTGCCTCCAACCGACCCTTTCCACAAAGGGTTTCTCGCTAGTTTACGCGAACAGGCGGGTCAAGCCGGTGGCGATTTACTCCGGCCTGAACCTGATGGAATATTTGAAGACGAAGGCACTGTTTTGATTGTCAACGAGGCCGGTTCGCACTGGAGTGAGGCAGTAAACCCAGTGCAATTCAAACGGCTCACTTGGTCAGTTTGGCGGCTTGAAACACAACCAGCAGGTGCAGACAATGGCTGAGATGATCAGCGATCGCCCGAGCAGCAGCAACACCGTCTCTTGCACAGCGCCTGATCAAGCGACACATCGACTGAGAGGTTACGGCATGAAAACAAGCGTAGGGTTGCTGGTTGCAGGGTTATTTTCCATGAGTGTACTCGCTGATCATGGCGGTGCGCCCATTCCCGGCCAACCACTAGTGATTGATGTACGGACTGCTGGGGAATACCAACAGGCACATGTCAGGCAGTCCATCAACATACCCTATGACGAAATTGCTGCTCGTATTGATGCGTTTGCCCCCGACCCCGACACAGCAATAGTTCTTTATTGTCGGAGCGGTCGCCGCTCCAGCATTGCTGAACAGACACTACGCCAGCTGGGTTACCAGGAAATCACCAACCGGGGAGGTTTGAACGATATGGTGCGTGAAGGCTATCGGACCGACTAATTATAAATAAATAACCATAAGGGGTATGGTTATGCGCGCCAGCCACCTGGACAGTGCTTGATAAAGCAATGCCTTAAGATGGTCATTGCAGCCCCCACAAAATATTCAGTGTAATCAACGAGAGTTAATATGAGCGATTCAAACCGGCAAAAACTACCGGTTATTATTGTAACCGGCGCTTCTGGATTCGTCGGGCGATATTTCATTGAACAAGTTAAAGACGACTATACAATCTATGCCATAGCACGGCGTAGCCAAAGAAAATCCGAAGTGGCCGATCATCCCAATATTAACTGGATGAGACTTGATATTGGAGAAGAAAAGGAAGTCGCTCGTGCGATAAAGGTCATTTCAGAAGAACATGGTTCTGTCGATTTTGTTTTTCACTTCGCTGGGTACTATGATTTTACCTATAAAGACGTCCCTGAATATCATCGGACTAATGTACAAGGGACGGAAAACCTTTTAAAGGGCGTAGAATCGTTAAAACCAAAGCGGTTTATTTTTTCTAGCTCATTAGCGATTACTGATTTTTCTGATCCTAATCGTATTATAGACGAACGCAGCCCCGCCGATGCTGATTATCCTTACGCCACCAGCAAAAGAGAAGCTGAAGAACTGGTTAAGCAATTCTCCAGCAAATTCCCCTGCACTATAGTACGCCTAGCGGCTATTTACAGTGATTGGTGTGAATACGGTCCGCTGTATGCCTTGCTCAATGCATGGCTCAAAAAAGGCTGGATGTCTAAAATAGTGGTTGGCCGAGGGAAAACCGGCATTCCATTCCTGCATGTTGTCGATCTCAATAATTTCATGCTAAAAATTATTGAGAAACATGACCAGCTTGGTTCTTGCGATGTTCTCATTGCCAGTGATCGTGGTTGTGTCTCACACAATAGATTATTTGATGTTTCTAGTAAATATTTTTACGGGGAGACTATCTACCCAGTGTACATGCCGGTATTTCTTGCCTCCATTGGTGTTATAGGAATTAACCTTCTTGGGAAACTGCTACGCAAGGAACCGTTTGAGAAATTATGGATGCTCACATATATCGATCAGCGCATGGAAGTGGATCCTTCAAAATCGCATGAAATATTAGATTGGAAGCCGAAACCAAGGTATGACATAAAAAGAAGATTGCTGTTTCTGATTGAAAACATGAAATACAATCCACAATTATGGACAAGAAAGAACATCGCGATGGCCATCAAGCATGAAGAAGAGCGACCAGGCCTGAAAATATTCAATGTCATGCTCTCAATGAAAGAGAAGATTATCGCCGAGCATGTTGCTCATATTTCATCACCGGAAAATAACAATAAATATCCAAATTACCAGAAACTTGATAAAGAAGAGCTAATTTCAAGAGCTACCTATATGTACGAAATACTTGAAATAGCCATTCTTAATGGACACCGAACGCATACCTTGAGTTTCTCGCGAACACTTGCGCAAAATCGGTTTAAAGAAGGGTTTGGATTAAATGAACTGATTAGCGCATTCAGTAGAATGGCATCAAAAATTGAAGAGGCTATACGCCACCATCCAGAATTGCTCACAATGCAGCAGAGGGTACATGATAAAGTCATGATTACCATGCAGTTGATTGTTGATGAGATTGAAGATGTTTATGAGAATCTATCGACGAAGAATCCTGAAAAGCATTCAGACCTAATCAGCTCAATAGCTTAAGCACTGTAATGGTGTGCAAATCTCAGGATGGAGTGGTACAGCTGTAGAGGGTGGAATTACTCCAAATTTAACACAGGTGTTCTGGTGTCCAAGAAAGGCAAAACACACCTGTTGGTATGAGCCAACCTGCTTTAGGGAACGACAGTTTGAACCGCTTAAGAAATCCACGCTTAGGCGATTTTCTTAACAACGGTTATCCGTCCAGAAATTGCCTGAGTGCTGATATGGCAAATCCCCGCTTAGTGTCGCACCAAGCTGGACCGTGCCGGACTTAAACTCAAGGAGCTGGATTTGATCGCCATGCACGAAACCTTTGCCGCCCAAACCTTAGCCAATATCAAAAATTGGCCCTCAAAGAAATTCGCTCGTGATCAATTGGATCGGGATGAAGCCATCGGCGAAATCGACTGGGATAAATTCAATGTGCTGGGTGGGTCGCTAGCATACGGCCACCCATTCGCCGCTACGGGTGCGCGGATTATCTTGGAAACCCTCCGAGAACTGCGCCGCCGTGGCGGCGGTGTCGGTTTAGCGACGGCTTGCGCGGCGGGTGGCATCGGCGCGGCTATGGTATTGCAAGCGGATTAGCGCCTACCTGGTCACCTCTTGCGCCATCTCTGTTTCCAACCGCCTGCGCACATCCCCAGGAGAACCAGTCCGCCGCGCCAACAAGTGATAAGCCACCGGCACTACGAACACAGTGAATATCGTCGCGGCAAACACGCCCCACAGAATCACATTACCCAGCACCGCGCGGGTTTCCGATCCTGCCCCAGCTGATAGCAGTAACGGAACCGATCCAGCAACAGTGGTAATCCCGGTCATGACGATGGGCCGCAAGCGTACCTCGGCGGCTTCCAGCAACGCCTCCTCGAACGGCCGCCCCGCATCCCGCAACTGATTAGCAAACTCCACAATCAGAATCCCGTTTTTGGCCGCCAATCCCACCAGCATGATCAACCCGATCTGACTGTAAAGATTCAACGATTGACCGGAGACATGCAGACCCAGCAAAGCGCCGCCCATCGCCAGCGGCACAGTGAGCATAATGATGAATGGATGGAGATAACTTTCAAATTGCGCGGCGAGCACCAGAAACACCACCACTAACCCCAGCGCAAAAACGAACAGAATAGAACTTCCTGCACCGCGAAAATCCTGAGATTGTCCTTTGTAATCAATGATAACATTGCCGGGCAAAGTGTCACGAGCTAGGTTCTCAAGATGGTCCAGCGCCGCGCCCAGGGTCAAACCGTCTGCCAGATTGGCTTCCAAAGTGAGAGCACGAACCCGATTGTAGCGATTCAAACTAACCGAATCCGCCGACTCACTAACCCTCACTAAGTTGGATAGCGGGATCAACTGACCACTGCGCTCGGAACGAACGTAAATGTTTTCGAGACTGGCCGGGGTACGTTGGGCATCCCGCTCGCCTTCGACAATGACATCGTATTCCTCACCGGCCTCAATATAGGTGGTCACTCTTCGTGACCCCAACATGGTTTCCAGCGTGCGACCGATAGCGCCAATCGTTACGCCCAGTTCGGCAGCGCGATCATAGTCAATATTCACCTCTAACTGCGGCTTGGTTTCCTTGTAATCCCAGTCGATTTCGCTCAAGCCCGGATTGTTTTGCTCAAGCTGTGCCAGCAGGATGTCCCGCCAATCGGTCAGTTCCTCGTAAGTGCCGCCACCAATGACGAACTGCACCGGCTTTTGGGTGCGGCTACCGAAGCCCTGGCGCATCACCGGGAAGGCGCGTACCCCGGATAAATCACCCAGCCGCCCGCGTACATCGTCCATCATCGCCCAGCCGGAACGGCGCTTACCCCAATCATTAAGTACCATGATGACAATGCCGCTGTTAAAACTGGTCAGATTGCCAAAGGAACGCGGCGAGCGCACCAACAGCCGGGTCACTTCGCCGTTTTCTACCAATGGCGTTAGCCGCCGCTCGATTTCATCCATGTAATCGCGCATGTAAGTGTGGGAAGCCCCTTCGGGGCCGTTGACTAGGACAAAGAACACGCCCCGATCCTCTTTAGGCGTATATTCGCTAGGCAAGGACTGGAACAACCACGCGGCACCCGCCAAAACGGCGCAGAACAGCAGTACCACCACCCAGCTATGGGACAAGGCACCCCGCAGCAGCACACCGTAACCACGCCGCAACGCATTGAATGCGCGATCCACGGCACGGCTGACAATGGAGCCGTGGGTGCTATCGGGCAGCACCTTCGATGCCAGCATGGGTGACAACGACAAGGCGACAAAGCTGGAGAAAACCACTGCCGCTGCCATCGTCAACGCGAATTCGGAAAACAACCGGCCTAAATCTCCCTGTAAAAAAGCCAACGGGACAAACACAGCGACCAACACCAAAGTTGTCGCAATCACTGCAAAACCGACTTGCCGACTACCCTTAAATGCCGCCACCAGTCGGGATTCGCCATAGGTTTCCATGCGCCGGTGAATGTTTTCCAACACCACAATGGCATCATCAACGACTAAACCGATCGCTAGCACCAGGGCCAAGAGAGTCAACAGATTCACCGTAAAGCCAAGCATCAGCAGCACGATGAAGGTCGCTACCAGCGACACCGGCACGGCTACGGCAGGCACCAACGTTGCCCGCACGCTGCCTAAAAACAGATAAATCACCAGGACAACTAGCCCGACGGCGATAAACAGGGTTTTATAGACCTCAGAGATGGCTCGTTCCACGAACACCGAAGCGTCGAAACTTTGTCGGATTGCCATACCTTCAGGCAGGGTAGGACCAAGCCGCGCCGCTTCAGCTTTGGCGGCTTGAGCCACGGTCAGCGTGTTGGCGGTGGATTGCTTGATGACGCCAATACCGACCATCGGTACACTGTTGCCGCGAAAAAAGGTACGATCTTCAGCCGGGCTGCGCTCCACGCGGGCGACATCGCCCAGCCGGATCAAATATCCAGCTTCCCCCCGGGACAATACCAGCTGCGCAAAATCATCAGCGCTGCGAAAGGCGCGCGGCACCCGCACGGTGAACTGCCGGTCACGGGATTCGATACTACCTGCCGGTAGTTCCACGTTCTCAGCGCGTAAGGATTGTTCCACGTCAGTCACGGCCAGCCCCCGCGCCGCCAGCTCATTTCGGTCGATCCAGATACGCATGGCATAAGTCTGTGCCCCACCGATGCGCACCCGCGCCACGCCATCCAACACTGAAAACCGATCTGCCAGAAAGCGGTTGGCATAATCGGTCAACTCCGGCACGGTTAGGCGCTCACTCACTAGGTTGAGCCACATGATTACGTCTTCGTTGCTATCCACCTTTTGGATCTCCGGTGGATCGGCTTCGTCTGGGAGATCATCGGCTACACGAGATACTCGGTCGCGGATGTCATTGGCCGCCGCTTCGATGTCCCGGCCCACGGCGAATTCCACGTTGATTCGCGAACGACCGTCCTCACTTTCCGAGGAGATAAAACGGATGCCTTCCACGCCGGCAATTCGGTCTTCAATAACCTGGGTGATGCGTGTTTCAACGACGTTGGCGGCGGCACCCGGATAGGCGGTATCAATAGAAACTACCGGCGGATCAATGTCAGGGTATTCGCGCAGCGGCAAACGGTCGAAGGCCACTAAGCCGAAAGCAATGAGTAGCAACGAAAGAACCGAAGCGAAAACCGGACGGTTAACCGAAACATCCGACAGAATCATGGTTGAGCCTCACCGTCCGCCGACCCGTTTAACATGGCTTGCAGATCTTGGGTGCCATCATCCACGGCTTGAATAACCACGTTCTGGCCAGGCCGAACCCGGGTAGTACCGTGGGTAATCACTTTGTTACCGGCTTGCAGACCGCTAATGACCTCAACTTCGCCGGGCCGCCGGGTGCCGGTTTGGATTTCCCGCCGCTCGACCAGGTTATCCTGGGATTCGTCCACAATCAGTACATATTGAGCTTGACCTAACGGCACCAGAGCACTTTCGGGAATGACTACTGCATCGCGGGGATTCTTTAACAATTCCACCCGCATCAGCAGTCCCGGTTTGAGAATGCGATTAGGGTTTGGCAACACTGCCCGCACCAGAATGGAACGAGTCACTGGGTCTACCCGGCTATCGATGCTCGTAACCTTGCCAACAAACTCCCGATCGCCATAGGCTCTGGCCTTAGCCGTAATGGATAGCCCTGTTTGTAGGGTTTCCAAAAAAGTGCTGGGAACGGGAAATTCCAGTTTCATCAGGTCGATATCGTCGAGGGTAGTGATAACATCGCCCGGTTCGACCAACGCGCCCAAGCTAATATTGCGTAGCCCCAGCACGCCGGCGAATGGCGCTTTCACCAAGCGGTCGGCCAAACGGGATTCAATGCCGGTTAACCGCGCTCGCGCTGTTTCCCATTCCCGCCGTCGTTCATCCAATAGCGAGCGTGATGCAGTACCGCGAGTAGCCAGCGACTGCACCCGCTGAAACTGGCTGCGGGCCTCTGTGACTAGCGATTGGGCTTCTTTCAACAACGCGTGTTCTTCGGCACTGGTCATCTCCAGCAAAATTTTGCCAGCCGGGACGGTATCGCCATCGTCGAAATGGATCGCAGTTACGGTTTCCGTGACGGAAGCGGTCAGATTGACCGATTCGTTGGCGCGCAGGGTGCCGAGTGCTTCGACTCGGTCGTCAATAGGCTGGATGCTGGCTTCGGCGACAATGACCGGCGTCGGTGGCCGAGCAGCCAACACCGGGGAAAGAACAGAACTAACAATGAGGGAAAGAAACAGCGTTAGAACAGAAGAGATCGATTGACTGGCAGTCATAGCTTGAGATCCGGTTGACAAGGGAACTGCAGGTGATGCGATGGCATCGGTTTGCAAAACAGTTCTCTAACCGCCAGTCGGACATCCGGTACAGAGCGGAGTTCAAAGCCACCGCTTAGGCCAAGAACTCCGAGAATGAGCTATCTTTAGGCTGACTTTTTCTTCTTAGGGATATACAAATCGGTAATCGTTCCTTCGAACGCTTCAGCCGCCATACCGATGGTTTCGGAAAGAGTGGGATGAGGATGGATAGTCATGCCGATGTCGGCGGCGTCACAGCCCATTTCGATGGCCAAGGCCCCTTCCGCAATGAGATCACCGGCACTGGGACCGACGATGCCCATGCCGATTATCCGATGGCTGTCTTCATCGAAGATGATCTTGGTCATTCCTTCGTCACGGCCCAACGCCAGCGAACGGCCACTGGCCGCCCACGGGAATACCCCCTTGCCGTACTTAATACCCTGTTCCTTGGCTTCGATTTCAGTGACGCCGACCCAGGCGACTTCCGGATCGGTATAGGCTACCGACGGAATCACCCGCGCATCGAAATAGCTTTTCATGCCCGCGCACACTTCCGCGGCCACATGACCCTCGTGCACCGCTTTATGAGCTAACATGGGTTGTCCGATGATGTCACCAATGGCGCAGATATGCCGCACATTGGTACGCATCTGTTTATCCACTGCGATAAAACCGCGTTCGTCTACGTCTACTCCGGCTTTTTCCGCGCCGATACGTTTGCCATTGGGGGTGCGGCCCACCGCGACCAGAATCATGTCGTACAGCTGCGGCTCAGGCGCTTTGTTGCCTTCGAAGGTTACTCGTAAACCCTCTTCCAGCGCTTCAACCTGGGTGACTTTGGTTTTGAGCAGAATCTGTTCGTAGCGCTTTTCGACTCGTTTCTGGAAGGGCCTGACAATATCCCGATCCGCCCCCAACATCAATCCATCGAACATTTCCGCTACGGTGATCTGAGTACCTAAGGCGTAGTAGACCGTAGCCATCTCCAAACCGATGATGCCGCCACCGATCACCAACATGCGTTTGGGAATATCGCGTAACTCCAAAGCACCGGTGGAATCGACGATGCGGGAATCATCGGGAATGAACGGCAGTTTCACCGGCTGAGAACCGGCGGCGATGATAGCCCGTTCGAAATGAATAACGGTAGGTTTGCCGTCATTGTCCGTGACTTCCAGGTGGTTGGGGTCAAGGAATTGTCCCACGCCTTGCACGACTTGGACCTTGCGCTGTTTCGCTAACCCCTTGAGACCACCGGTCAGTTTGCTTACGACGCCGTCTTTCCAGCTACGTAACGCGTCGAGGTCAATTTCGGGCTGGGCGAATTTCAGACCATGTTTAGCGAAATCACGGGTTTCGTCGATGACTTTGGCGGAATGCAGCAATGCCTTGGACGGAATACAGCCGACGTTCAAACACACACCGCCAAGGGTGGGATAACGTTCCACCAACACGGTTTTTCGACCTAGATCGGCAGCGCGAAACGCGGCGCTGTAACCGCCAGGGCCGGACCCCAGCACCACCACCTCGGCTTGGACATCTGCTTTGCCGCTATAACTGCCCGCCGTTGTCGTAGGACTCGGTTTGGCATTGGACGATGCAGGTTGCTCGGACGCTTGTGACTCTTGTCGTTCCGCCACTTCCAGCAGCACAATGGGATCGCCTTCCGAGACCTTATCGCCCTTTTTGATATGGATTTCCTTGACCGTTCCGGCTTTAGGTGAGGGAACTTCCATGCTGGCTTTGTCGCTTTCCAGGCTGATCAACGGATCCTCGGCGGCGACAGAATCACCGACCGAGACCAGAATTTCAATGACATCGACGTTTTTGAAATCACCGATGTCGGGCACTGTGATTGTTTCGGTCTTATTCATGATTGGATGGCGGTCGATGGTTGCTGGGAGGGGTAAAAGAAGAACCGAAGAGGGTTGGCCCTCTTCGGCTTGGTGTAAACAACCGTTACATGGTGCCTAAACCGCGGAACAGCGAGGGCTGGTTGGTCAGCGGCTCGGAGTGCTTCACAGCATCGGCTTGCACGATCAGCATCAGATCATTTGGACCTTCAACGGTCCGCCCATCAGTATGGCTAATGGTGAACCCTTCGGGAACGGCCAAAGAGATCATCACGTGACTGGAAAGCTCTTCTGCAGTGTAAGTACCCTTATCATTGAACGGCATGTTCGCGGCTTCGGCCTTTTCAGCCTCTTCTCTGCCCATCAGAGTGATAAGACTGCCGGGTATAGCAAGAGTCTCGCCGGCATTGATCGTGGCGCCTTCCGGGGTCGTGATGGTGCACCCTTCTGGTACGACGAACATATACTCACGCATCTTGTCGCCTGCTCCAGGCTCGGCAAAGTATTCGGTTTTATCCTGGAACTGGCCGAACGCAACACCGCTGATCAGTAAGGTCAACAGAAATCCCAAAAGGCGAACAGAAAATAATTTCATGTATAAATACCCTTGTTAGTTGAATGAAATTTTGTTCTACCGAAAGCTCCTCCGGTAAACAAGTAGGATTTTAACCTACACGACAGCAATATCCCACCACGCAATCAAACAGCAGGTCGGAGCGAGCAATCAAACGTTCACAATGACCAATTCTTGTAGGAAGCGGTGAGCGAGGAACCGTATCCTCCGGGCTGCTTCAAATAAATGTCGGGTACGCAACGCGTACCTTCATTCACCGACAGTTCCAGCCAAATCAGTGAAATCCAGTGATTGGTCACTTGCACATCCCCAATCTCGGTCGTATGCGCCTTTTGCCACCCAATGATGAAAACTGGAATAGGGCCAAAGTCGTGGGCAATCCGTCACGCCATGTTTCACCGGATTGTAATGCAAGTAGTCGAAATGGCGGATGTAATCGTGTTCATCACGCAGGGTATGTTCCCAAAATCGCCGTTGCCAAACGCCACGTCGTCGGTAACGGCGGCGGGAATCAGCTACGGGTTGTTCTTGACCACCTGCCGACAACCAGGATTGAGTAAAGTGTTTTTTGATAACGCCCCAGCGTTTAGAGTAGTCGGTATTATCCGGCGGCAAGGTCCAGATCGCATGAAGATGATCGGGCATGATCACCAAGGCATCCACCCGAAACGGCCAGCGTTGCCGGCAATCCCGAAACGCACAACGCAAGTCATCCCGCGCCCGGTCATTAGCCAAAATAGCCGCCCGCCGTTCCGTCACCACAGTGAAGAAAAACGACCCGCCGGGCACATAACACCGTCGATAATCCGCCATAATCGTAGGGTACGCATTGCGTACCATTGCATCTGTTTAGCCATTCGTCCTCTTGCGCCGATCCATCGCCATTTTACTGAGTTCCTCAACGCTTTTATCGTTCCAAAGCGCTCGTTGCCATTCTGTATAGTCGAACGGTTCTCGCATGATGAGCGTAATGAATTTTTCTGCGTGAACCTCTCCCAATGCAGAGATAAGCGCCTCCATGCCTTTAATCCGGATTTCGGTATCAGTGATCGTATTCATCTATCTCTCCGGCAATATCTATTGGATTCGCGGCCCGAATGCCATTGATTCCGGCAAGCTTCTTTAGCAATTTGTCGTCAGTTGTTATGAAGAAATCTGCCTTTCCTTCGATTGCTGCCGAGACATGCAGCGCATCCTTCGCGTTGATTCCAGACGCCACTAATGAATTTGCCCTTTCTTTAAGCGACTCGGTTTCCTCAATGTCGACGACGCTAAGCCTTTTCCATTTTGCTATCGCGCTTTTCTTTTCTTGAAATGGGTTCTGGTCGTTTTCGATGTCCAGGATATACGACCAAACCAGATCGATGGTTCCATCCTTAACACGCCCCTGGATATACAATTTTGCTTCTGCCTCCAAACGAATACGAATATAGCCTTGGTCATCGAAAGGCCGGTTAAATGCACAATTATCGAGGTACAGTCTCATCAATCTTGTCCATGCTGTAATGCTGTCCGCAGGCTACTCACTTTTGCTACCCAAAAGCGGAATAGGGCCAAAGTCGCCAGCAATACCGAAACGCGCAACGCAAGTCATCCCGCGCCCGGTCAATAGCCAAAATAGTCGCCCGCCGTTCCGTCACCACAGTGAAGAAAAACGACCCGCCTGGCACATAATATCGCCGATAATCCGCCATAATCGTAGGGTACGCATTGCGTACCATTGCATCATTTACAATCCCAAAAAAGGTACGCGATGCGTACCCTACCTGGTTGGAGCGATTTATTTAGAGGATGCTCTTTTCGATCGAGCCATCAGGCCGAACTTTCTCAATTTTTGAGAAAAACATCGCATCGTAGGATTCATGATACGCACTGACGATACCTACAAGCTCGCGATATAGAATTCTATCG
>JAZBPA010000150.1:0-11667 GCA_036351435.1 Candidatus Competibacteraceae bacterium | reverse complement strand
TTGCACTAGGGCAGCGGTGTCCCATTGAGCAATGGTGAACTTGGCGCGTTGCACCTCACTCAGCCGGGCCTCAACGGCGTCCTTGTCCCAGCTCGATTGCGGAGTCAGCTTGACCGCGCCACTGGCGACATCCTGACCCAATTGGTGGGTGTGACACTGGGCAAATAGCCGCTCGCGGGCTTCATCTTTGAGGGTTTTGGCTTCTTTGGCCAGCATTTCCAAGCGCAGAAAACGATTGGCCAACGCTTCGATCTCCTGCTTGGCTTCAACGGTCACCTCGGCCAAGCTCAGATTCAGCCGGGGAGTGGTTGGCCACGGCGGTAACTCACCGGTTAGTACGTGGTGGGTCCAGTAATGGCTGCCCGCTGCGATGATCTCCTGCTCCAACGCCGGATCATGAGGGCATGGTAAGACATCGGGCGACCAGGACGCCATGTTCCAGGCGACGACAGCCCGAAATGCCAGCGGTAATCCAGCGTCCTGGGCCAGCAAACCGATCTGGTGCAACTGGCAGTGGTAGCTCAGTGACACCTCACTGATCGGTTCTGCCGGGGCTTTGTAATCAATCACCCCCAGTACCCCGTTGATCTCGACCACATCATCCGGCGTCGCCTGCATCCAGGGCCACTGGGAAGGACGGTGTGCAGCCAATTGCTGGGTGAGATCCTCCCGCCGGATCGCCCCGCTCTGCTGCAGAAACTCAGCACGAATCAGTGGCTCTAGCGAAACGCCCCGGCGCAGATGCGCATTGCCGGGTTCAGGTAAATCCAGCAGCAACTTGCGGGCGACTAGCTCGCGCGCCGTATCGAAAGGGTTGTATAACCCGCGATGTTCTCCTACCAGCGTGCCGATCTCGCTAGCCCCAAAACCCCGCAACCGCTCCAGGTGTTGAGCCACACTCAAACCACCGCCCAATTCGCCCCGGCGATCTCGCGCGAGTAGCTCTTCCAACCAACTCCCCATGCGCGCTAAGCAGTGTGTGGCTTGCGGGAGCTGCTGGAGGGTTGCCAAAGCATCAAGGTCAGGCGTGCTCATGGTTAAAAAACTCGGGTTATTAATAAATAATATATTTGTTATATAATAAATATAACATAACATTAATAGCGTTAAGCATAGCACAGTGATAATCCGTTTCTACGCTTTTGAAGAGTGATGCCCATGGCTGATTCAGTGAACGAGTGCGTTGTCCCGCCACCAAGCGGTATCGTTAAAGGCGGGATACGGGGCGCCGCGCCGGTCCACAATCTGCTTGACGATTACCGGCTGAAACTGAATTGGTCATTACTGGGTAATGGCGTCCTGGGCATCGCACTGCTGTGCAGTGTGACCGGCCATGTCTGGTCGGTATTTAACCCGCCGGTCCCGGAGTATTTCGCCACGACCGCCGATGGCCGATTGATTCCGCTGGTCCCGATCAGCGAGCCGTATGTGGCTCCGGAAGTGATGTTGACCTGGGTCACACAGTCGGTCACCCAAGCCTACACCCTTGATTTCGTGCATTTCCGACAACAACTCTCGGAAATGCGCGAGCTATTTACCGCACGGGGTTTTCGCAAACACAGGGATGCCCTGGATGAGGCCGGTATTCTGGAAGCGGTCAAAAAACGCCGTCTGGTGACTCAGGTGGTCGCAACGGCACCCCCGATCATTACTAACCTCGGGCGCATCGGCAATCGATTCTCCTGGCGCATCGAAGTACCGATTCAAGTCAGCTATCAAGGTGGCAGCAGCCAAAGCCAGCCACAAAAGAATGTGGTTGAAGTGCTGGTGGTGCGGATTCCTACCCATGAACTCGCCAGAGGCTATGCCATTCATCAAATGATTACCCGACAAGCTAGCGGCCGAGAATAATGCCTATGGTCACGCCCAACCTCTGTAGACCTAAAAAAGCCCTGGTGCCGCGAATCGTCTCATTCCTGCTGATGTTGGCGGCATTGCTGTTGACATCAACCGCACTCGGTAACGAGCCGGTCGCACCTGTACCGCCTTGGGAGCTCCCCGAGAATGCGGGTCGCCAAACCCTACGCGAGGACGCCCGTGAACAAGCGTTCGAGACCACCGAAGACCAATTGATGCCGATGACGCCGGATCAACTGCAAACGCTGATCGAATCGCTGGAGACCACTGAAGCATTGTCGTCCATGCATACGCCACCGGAAATGAACCAGGACAGCGAACCGCTGGATCTGAACGCCGCGCAACCGCCGATTTTACGGGTCGTGCAAGGGTACGGTACCAGCATCATATTTACCGATCGCACCGGTCGGGTATGGCCGCTGACGGGCGATCAGGGGTTCAATGAGGGTCTATTTTCGGTAACGGCCAATTCGATTAGCGGTAATCCGGAAGATCTGCCCAGTGTGCTGGTGGTGCAACCGCTCGCCAGCCAAGGTACGGGCAACTTGGTGGTGACGCTGAAAGGGCTGGAGACGCCGATTGTGTTGACGTTGGCCTTGGGGCAGCAGGTGGTCGATGTCCGCAAGGAGTACAAGTTACCGTTGCCGGGTCCGAATGCCGAACCGGAATATCAGGCGGTCAGCCCGCGCAATATCGAGCCGGCCTTGTTGAATGTCCTGAATGGGTTGCCGCCCGTGGCGTCGGCGATTCAAGTCGAGGTCCATGGCGTGGAACCCGAGGCCATGGCCTGGCGGGTCGGGGACGATCTATACCTGCGCACCGTTGCCGAAGTCTACAGTCCGGAGTACAGCCAACGGGCCAGCAATCCCAATGGTCTTTTGCACGCCTACAAACTACCGCACGTCCCCGTATTATTGGTCAGCTTCAACGGCAGCATGACTGAGATCATTACTCAGGAGTAATTCTATGGCGCTTCCTGTGCCCAATAAGCAACTGTTGATTCTAGCGGGCGTTATTATCGTTAGTCTGGTGTTTTACATTTGGCTGAACTGGGAGCAGGACATCTCGGTTGCAGGACAGGCGCGCGCGCCGGGGATGCAGGCGGTCGAATCCGTCCCTGGCGGCCAGCAAACGCCAGCTTACAACCGCCTGCAAGTATTGGCGGACGGTTCACGAGCATCGCGGGCCGAAGCCACGGGTGACAGTGCCGTGCCGACACCGCCGACACTTGATCCGTTAGACACGGGTCAGCCGGTTTCCCAATCCACACCGACGCCGACCCCGGCACAACCGGCGCCTGCCGCCCCGGCACAACCTCCGCCGCCTGCCGCGCCGCGCATCAACCCGTTGATCGGGCAGATGGCCGCCGACATGCAAACCCAGGCGCAACGCTTGATCGAGCATCGCGATCGGTTGTTCAGTCCCGCCCCGACGCGCATGACGACCTATGAGGATACCCGTGGCTTACGGGAGCAGGAAGAAGCGAAACACCGCGCCGAGCAGCTAGCGAATGCCAGTCGCGTCGTGGGTCCACGTGACCGGAGTGGGTTACTGCAACCCGGTGATATTCTTTATGCGGTCATGCAAACCGCGATCAATAGCGATGAGCCGGGACCGGTCCGCGCCAAAATCGTCGGCGAGCGATTCAAGGGCGCAATATTACTGGGTAGCCTGAACGAGCTGGCGCCTGTCGTGGGCAGCCGCCCGGAACGCGTGGTGGTGTCCTTCAACTACCTGACCACCACCGATAGGGTCACTCATTCGATTGACGGTTACGCCATTGATCTGGACACAGCCCGCACCGCGCTAGCCACCGGTGTCGATCATCATTACCTGTCACGCTGGGGTGCGCTGATTGCGGCGAGTTTCCTGGAAGGCTATGGCGGTGCCGTGCGCAATAGTAATCGGATCACCACGGTTGGGCCGCTCGGCAATGTCATCACCGTTCCTAAAGATGACATCGACGATGAGGAAATCGCGCGCGAAGCCCTGGGCACCGTTGGCGAACGGCTAGCCGATGCCGTCGGTGAGAATTTCCGGCGACCGAACACCATCATGGTCGATGCGGGCACCGGCATCGGGGTATTGATCGTCGCGTCCACCGATAGCGAGCTGGAAAACGCGGCTAGCGAATCGCGTGATCCTGCGCCAAATGCCTCACGCGTGACTCGTCGCCGAAATCGCTCGTCCTTATTTCCTGACGGTGCGCCGGTTTCCCCGATGTACAACACCAATACAGCCCCCACTCGCGAGTAAATGTCATGGCCGCTGACCTGCCGAACCTGGAAAAAACCGCTGCTGAAGGCCAAGCCAAGTCATCAGCCCCGGAATCTCACCCTGAACCCGAGCAACGCAAGGGCCTTGCGGTTAGTAACCCCACGACACTGGGTGCGTTCCTCGTCTTGGCGGCGGTGGTCCTGTTTGGGGCTACCCAGATTCTCGGGGTGACTGGCATTTACGACGTGTCCACGTGGTGGGCGCCGCAACCGGAAATCGTCGATTTGCAACGGATGAACGGTGCGGCCCCCGCTGCATCGTCTGGCCAAACGAAAACGCCAGCGCAACAACCGACAGCGGACCTGGCGTCGATCAACTTGCGCGATCAACCGCCGCAGCCGCCGACCAAGAATCTCCCGGAATTCGCTATCCGCGATGGCGAGGAATACGACTTCATCACCGACCTCGATTCGGAAACCATGAAGCGACTGGGCGCGATTCAGGGCCAACTGGATGGGCTGACGGAGGTCATGGGCAACTTGAGCCAGACGGTCCGATGGCTGAAACAACAGACCGACCAGCAGCAACGAGAGGCAGCAGGCCACCAGAGTCAGATGCAGCAAGGATTGATCGCTGCGCGCCAACAACTGGATGCGTTATATCTCAATGTGCAGGATATCGAAGCCCGTCTGAAACGCGGCAACTACGGTATGCGCGGACGTGCTGCGCCGACGGGTACGCCGGTCGCGGGTTGGAAGGTCACCGCAGTTAGCGGCGAGCGTGCTTGGCTGCGCTCACCGAAAGGAAGTGCGGTGACCGTCACCGCCGGGGAGCGCCTGAGAGCATTGGGTGCGGTAAAGGCGGTCGATCCATTGCGGCGGATCGTGCTGTTGGCGGATGGCCGGTATTTGCGGTGATTCCAACCGTGCGGTTTCAGTGTGCACTCCATTGCTGACAGTTCAGTGGCCTAAATAGGTGTGGCTAGGTTCGGAAACTGGGATCTAGCCTGTCGAGCTTGCGTAATAGGGCAGGCCAAGCGAGGTTGCCGCCCGCACCGCGGGTGACTTGTTTCCACTGCTCCTGAGCCGCTTCGACAATGGGTGGACTGAGATGGATGAGTTCACCACCGGCTTGGGCGCGTACCTGGATCATGCAGGTGGCCTCGAAAAAGTACATTGAGACAAAGGCTTCGGCAATGGAAGCGCCGACCGTGAGCAGGCCATGGTTGCGAAGCATCAAGAAGCGTTTGTCCCCAAGGTCATGTACCAACCTCGGTTTCTCATCCTCGTTGAGTGCTACACCCTCGTAATCGTGATACGCGAGCGAAGACAGCACAAAGATGGAATGCTGCGAAAGCGGCAGCACGCCAGCGGCTTGGGCCGATACGGCAACACCGTTGACGCTGTGAACATGCAGCACGCAATCGGCGTCGTCACGCGCGGCATGAATCGCGCTGTGAATGGTAAAGCCAGCAGGATTAATCTCATGTGGGCTATCCATGACCTTATGGCCTTCCAGATCCACCTTGACCAACTCCGACGCGGTCATCTCGCCAAACAACAGACCGTATGGATTGATCAAGAAGTGATGTTCAGGTCCAGGCACACGCGCTGAAATATGCGTAAAAATCAAGTCATCCCAGCCAAACAGGGCGACCAGCCGGTAACAGGCTGCGAGATTGACCCGCTGTTCCCATTCGGCCTCGCTGACAATGGATTGAATGGCAGCCGTCGAAGTGTTCATGCGAGGTCTCCAAGTTTTGGGGATAGATTCAACTAGACAACGGTGAAAGCTTCAGGGTTCAGCCAAGTCTAAGCTACGCTGAACCGTCTCCAAAAAACTCGGGGCGGTTCATTTAGGATAGTCGATCATAATTCAACGACGCTCCACATCACTCGCAATGCCAAGCATGGGGGAGAGTAAGCGGTTTTCACCAACCCATTTTTTTGTGCTACTGCCCACCCACCGTAGTATCACGCCGCGGGTCAGCCCCCCCAATAAAACCTTCTTCAGTAACCTGGATAACCCCCAAACCACTCGTTTGTTCCACAATGCTCACGGGATGGCCGCGTGCTTCCAGGGCTGCTTTCAGGGCGTCCACGCCAAAATCCAAGGTCACCCCCGGTATCGGTGCTTCCAGATCGGTTGAACCATTGCGGTTCATGAAATGCGGTACGCTAACCGCTTCCTGCGGATCAAGGTCAAAATCAAACACATTGATGATCGACTGGGCGGTATAACCAATGATCCGCGAACCGCCGGGGGAACCAGTCAGTAACTCCACGTTGTTCTGGTCGTCGAAAACGATAGTGGGCGACATCGAGCTGCGTGGCCGCTTGTTAGGCTCAACCCGGTTGGCAATCGGTGTGCCGTCTGCCGATTCGGGGGCGAACGAGCAATCGGTGAGCTGATTGTTGAGCAGGAAACCCCAACCGGGGACCATCACGCCGTTGCCGAATGGCGCTTCAATCGAACTGGTCATCGACAGCGCATTGCCGTAGCGGTCTACAATCGATATGTGTGTGGTCCCGGTATTCTTGGTAGAGGGATCAGGCGCACTGGGGTCGAAATCGCTGGTCGGCACGCCGGGGTCTACCGTGCCGAGATCATTGAAACCAATCAGTGCGGCGCGGGACGCCAGATAATCCTTATTAAGCATGCCTTGCGCGGGCACTGTCACAAAATCGCTATCCGCCACATAAAGATTACGGTCCGCGAAAGCTAGCCGGCCGGCCTGAGTGAATAGGTGCACCGCATCGACGGCCAGCGGATCGGTGCCCAGAGCGAAATTCTCCAGGATGCCGAGTATCTGGCCGACAGCCAGCCCTCCAGACGACGGCGGACCCATGCCGCACACGTTGCGCCCGCGATAATCAATACAGATCGGCTCGCGTTCGACGACCTCATAAGCCGCAAGGTCTGCCACCATCATATCGCCGGGAATCGTTAAGTCCCCTTGCACGGCAGCGGCGATGTCGGCCGCCAAGTCACCCGTGTAAAAGCCCGCCGACCCATGCTTAGCGAGTCTTTTCAGCGTTTTAGCATAATCTTTATTGCGAATCTTGGTGCCGGCAGGTTTGGCTGTGCAATCCTCGGCATTCACGAAGTAGTTGAACGCGGTAGGATCACGGAAAAACAGTCGTTCACCGTCCGCACACGACGGATTGAACGACAATAGGGTAGCCACTTGGCTGCTGGTGGTCTCGGTGAGTCGAAAGCCCTTTTGGGCCAACACCTTCGCGGGGACAAACAGCCGTGGCCAAGGCAAATGGCCAAACCGTTGGTGCATGACTTCCAGCAAGCGCGGGACGCCCGGTACGCCGACCGATAGCCCGCTTTGCCAAGCGACAAAAAAGCTCAGCGGATCGCTATTGGAGTCCAAAAAACGCGCTTCGGTGGCGGCTGCTGGTGCTTTTTCCCGGCCATCGAAGGTGGTGGTGGTTTGCGTTTTGGCGTCGTAGTAGACGATGAACGCGCCGCCGCCAAGACCGCTACTTTGGGGCTCAACCAGGCCCAACACGGTTTGCGCGGCAATCATTGCATCAGTCGCGCTGCCGCCAATGCGCAAGATGAAAGCGCCTGCTCTTGTGGCCAAGGGATTAGCCGTGACGATCATCTCCCGATCCGTGGTAACCGCCTGCGGCAAATCCTGGGCCTGGCTGGGCAGACCAAGGATAGCGATTAAACCAAACAGCACGATTATCAGCGTGAACCGTCGTATGGGTTGCACTGTACGCTCCTTATAAAGTCGCTTGGTTTTGGTTCGATGGGTTCATGATACCCGAATTGGAGGGTGCACCCACTTTAGGACGGCCATTTTTTGAGGTGAAAAAATTTGTGTATCACGCAGAGCACACAACTATTTTTGTGTATCAGAAAACGGCTTTTGCGATACACAACGTGAGTTTAACCGTTCCAAAATCGCACCGGCCCGGTATCCACATGGACAAAGCTCGAATAAGTCCCAACGCCCCCGGCGTTAAACTTTTTCGCCAATTTCGCCAGCACCGCCGACGGAATGCCGTCCACGGCGAGGTCCACCGCTTTGCCGGTCAAATGCTGGGAATGGACCGCCGCGCCTTCGGTGTTCGCGTTGGTCTCAGCGGTCCGGTAGCCACTGTTGATCCTGAGCGGCTGGCGGATACCACAGGCCCGCATCCACGCTTGCATCCCAAACAACAAGTGGATCAATCTTAGGTCCATGCGAGTGATCTGCTCAGCGCGGACGTCCCGCAACAAATAACACAACAGGTAGTACCCGTCCTGCACCAGATTATCGTCCTGGAAGTACACGACGCGCCCCTCCTCTTTGGACTGGACGCGATGCACCCAAAGTTTCCGGGTCGGGATTTTCGTCGCGGCGAACGCTGTGGAAACACTTGCTAGAGTACCGCTCATTCCCACTAAGCCTGCCGCCCCCGTTTTCAATACTGTGCGTCGTAACATAGGAAATACCTCAAACCTCAGGATGGCGATAATCCATGGAACGCGGCGTATCGACGGACTGCGGCACCCCCGCGAAAGCCGCATCGATCTGGCGGGACAACCGGCCCAGTTCGCTATCGTCTTCGCCAGCGCAGTGGACATCCGCCAACGCGGCTGACAGCCAATGAAAGGGCGACTGCTGAACAACCGTTGAAACGGGCTCATCGGGTGCTGGTTCAGCGGGCGTATCCTTCGTTGCCGGAATAATCACTGGCACTGCGGTCGCTGCCGGTTTTCCGCCTTCGGTTAGCGGTGTTGTGCTAGGTAAAGGCGCTGTGCGTTGCACACACACACCGTGTTCCAGTTGCCAATCGGGATGCCGATCCATGATGAGGTCAGCGATGCCTTGGGCATCCTTGGCGGCCCGGAAAATCTCTTTATTGTCCTGGCGCAGCACATTAAGATACATCGACAGGTAAGCGGCGTGCTCGTCCAGATCATGGCAGATACCGAGTTCGGCCCCGAGAAAGGCGCTGGTCAGTTCCGCGCGCAGCTCTTCACGTGCATAAGCCGACGAGTCCCTGATAAGTGCAACTCCACGATTCAAGCGGGATTCGTGGCCGGTCCAATGGCCCAGCTCATGAAACGCCACGCCATAATAGGCGGCACTGTCGGGAAACCGCTCACGAGGCGGCAGGAGAATTAAATCATCGGCTGGGCGATAGGCCGCGCGATCACCTTCATGGATATGGGCGCCACTGCGTTGCAGGATAGCGTCCAAGTGGTTATCGGACTGCCACTGATGTTCCGGCAGCGCCTCAACCGGACCGTAGGTGTCCGCCAATGACGGTATCCCCTCGATCTGTGAAGCATGAAATACCGTATGCTTACGCAGTACCGGAATGAATTTAACCGCCTGGCCATCCTCATCCAACACAGCATGAGGCGCTGAATCATCGGCGTTATCGGCGATCTCCAGGCGCTTGTAGAACACAATCGTCGTCCCACGTTCGCCCGCTTTCACTTGCCAGCCCTGCGATTTGGCTTGCTGGAAACCGCACCAGCGCGGATCATCCAAAGGGAAGCTGCTAGCCAGCAACAACAGCACATTGATGCCGTGGTACGGTTTACCGGTCACGGCATTCACGGGCAGTGCCGGTGCGTTAGGGTGCCGTACTTGATCCCAGCGCTGCTGCCAGGGCGCTGTGCCCTGTTCGATCATGGCGATAATACGGTCCGTAACGTCTTGATACAGATTAGCGCGCGGGCGAGCTGTTGATTTGCGCTGTCGGGCGGGTTTACTCATTGATTTGGTCTTGGACGTAGGACGGGCGAAACGCGGTGGGGGACCGCTAGCGAATTCCACAGGGGCCGGGATAACCGGCGTGCTTTGCAAAGCTCGCACAAGCTGCACTCTAAGGCGGGGCAACCCGCCCAACACCTGCAAATCATTGAAATCGGTGGGATCGGTGCGCGTATCCAGCCCGGTGAAATCAGGCAGCATCACCGCGCCGTTGACCGCCCTAGCCGCGTCCTCGGCAAAGGTTCTACCGGGATTACCGGTGGTCAGCCGATCATCGTCGGCGGCGATCACCAGCCGGGACTGTGGAAAATGCTGACGCAGCGTTTGTGCCACCGGTAACAGGTTACCGGCATTGAAAGCAATAACCACGGGTAGGTGTGTGATGCGGTGCAGACTCACCCCGGTAGCATAGCCTTCGCACAGCAAGAGCGTATCAGCCCCGTTGGGATTACCCAACGTGTGATAATGGCCCTCGATGGCGCTGTGTTTGAGAAACCGCTTGCCGCCCTGGGGGTTGATAAACTGCAAGGCGTACAACGTTCCAGCGGGGTCGCGTATCGGCACCAGCAGGTTGTCTCCCAACTGGCGCAGGCCAATCGCCGGTACCTGTTTTCTTACCAGATAGGGATGGCGGAAATCCACTGTTGGATTGGCTCTCCGCCATAACCGATTCGCGCGTGCTTGTGCTCGGGCCTGCCGCGCCAGCTCCTCACGTCGCCGACGTGCCTGAGCTTTGGCAATTTCTCGCTCCCGCTCGCGCCGTTGAGCAGGCGTCAGTTCCTGAACCGCTGTTGCGCACCAGGCTACCGAGACGCCCGTTTTCCAAGATCCGAACTTGCCGGCGGGGAGATCGTCGCCGTACAGAACCAGCCACCCGTTGCGGCTGCCTTTCTTGTCCCCCTCCACTTGAAAACGATGTAGGACGCCATCGAAGACGATGACCTCGGGTTTGACCGGCGCACAGCCAGCGGCGTGCATCGCATCCAGCACAGCGCGTTGGTGCTCGTAGAGCGATACGCTACTCAACGACCGCATCCTCGCCCGCATCGGCGGATAGACCCAACGCAGCGAAATCATCCTCATCAATAACCTGCGCATCGCCACGCCACAAGGCAAGCCGCAAGTCGTGTTGGTCCCCAGCGCGGTGCGGGTCACCCTGCCGATAGCCGGGTAACGTGTTCAAATACAGGGCGGCGGTGACTTTTAGGGCCGGCGGCAGCCAATCCAGGGCATCCGGCTCCGTGAGGTGGTCAAGATAATTGTCGGGGAAACCCATATCGTTCAATATCCGCGCTAGAGTATCCAGCGCACCCAGCATATCGGCGATGAGGAAAGCAGGGGTGTTTGGCATTGGGGCAACTCCCAACTCAGTAGCTAGGGCTTATAGCGTTTGAGTCATGCGGCTGTTGGGACGATGGTGGTGCCGCTACCGGAACGGTGCTTGTGGCTTCGGTTAACAGGCGGCCATGCAACGCGGCTTGCTCGTGAAAGTGATGAGCCACTCCGGCGTATCCTAACTGCCGGGCTTGGTAGTCCAATGCGCATTGGTCGGCCTCGGCCGGTTTGCCTTGATTATTGAGGTCCTGGTAGGTCTGAATCATCCGCGCGGATTCGTGATGTACCTGCACCAGCGTTGCCGCATACAGTGTGCTTGATATATTCAAGGCGTGGAGTTGCACGATACGTAGCGCCTCGGGTGGTAAATCCTGGCCTTGAGTGAACAATTGGGTTTGGCGCTCGGTTTCCTGCGCGATAGCTTGCCGTGCATCGTCTAGTAATGCGGGCAATTCCCGGTTGAACGGCGCTTGAATCGCGGCGTCCATTACCCGCATCAGTGCCCGTGACCAGGCCATCTTGAGATCGTT
>JAZBPA010000149.1:0-3699 GCA_036351435.1 Candidatus Competibacteraceae bacterium | reverse complement strand
AGTGGAGTTGTTGGGCAATATAGGACGTTACACGATGGTGGTTTGAGTGATTGTCAACGAAACTCGACGGTATCCTCATTATCATCCCGTTCCGTTCGCAGACAAACCCGCAGTCGACGAATCTGCTCGCAAGGCGCGGAATCCGGCAGAATAACGACGGAACGTCGGTTCCAGCGGCCTAACCCAAAATTGAGAATCACCAGCTGGGGATGTGCGTAACTGCCGGATAACTCAGCCGGGTGTTCCCGCCCGTCAGCCTGACACACTCTCCATTGCCCATCTGCAGTGCGGTGAATTCGGGTAATAAAACGGTGACTTTGAGCGTTGCCGTAACGGCTGTGATTCAGCCATGCTGACCCACCGATCAACACGCCTAGCGAGAGTTTGACCCACCAGGGCAAGCTCACCATGAACAAACTGCCTAGCGCCAGTAGGTGAAAGAAACTGAGGCCGAGCAGCAAGCAACGGGAAGGCGTTAAATCAAGAACTAAGAACGGCGCGAAGTTGGTTGACGACATCAGCAACTGCCGCATCCGCAGGCGTTTCCCGCCCAAGCAAATAGGCGTATAGCTGTGGGTCCTGGAGTTCCAACAGTTCCTCGAAAATGCGCTGGTCATCGGCTGAAGCAGTCTCGTAATGCTGCTCCAGATACGCCAGCATAACGATATCCAATTCTTTCATACCGCGCCGGCAACGCCAGCGGAGTCGGGATAATTCTGACATGGGAAATTGACCGTTATCGATCCGATACAGCGAAAAACCGGGGCATGGTCACCCACACCCCGATTAGCAGAGCAACAGAACGGCTAGCGCCGTTGCACCATCATCTTCTTGATTTCGGCAATCGCTTTGCCGGGATTCAGACTCTTCGGACAAGTTTTAGCGCAGTTCATAATCGTATGACAACGGTACAACCGGAACGGATCTTCCAGATCGTCCAGTCGTTCCCCGGTATTCTCATCGCGGCTATCGACCAGCCAGCGATAGGATTGCAGCAGAATCGCAGGGCCTAAATACCGATCACTGTTCCACCAGTAGCTAGGGCAACTGGTCGAACAGCACGCGCACAGAATGCATTCGTACAGTCCGTCTAGCTTGGCGCGGTCCTCCTTGGACTGCAGCCGTTCCCGATCCGGCGGTGGAGCGGTTTCCGTCTGTAACCAGGGTTTGATGGAGGCGTATTGAGCGTAGAAATGCGTCAGATCGGGCACTAAATCCTTGACTACCGGCATGTGCGGCAGAGGATAGACCTTGACCTCTTCCTCGCTGTCCTGAATGGCATGGGTGCAGGCCAATGTGTTGGTGCCGTCGATATTCATGGCGCAGGAGCCGCAAATGCCCTCGCGGCAGGAACGCCGGAAGGTTAGGCTGGGGTCCATTTCGTTCTTAATCTTGATCAACGCGTCCAGCACCATCGGTCCGCAGCTGTCCAAATCGACTTCGTAGGTCTCCATGCGCGGGTTTTCGCCGCTATCCGGATCCCAACGGTAAATATGAAAAGACTTGGTGTTTTTGGCATCCCCCGTGGCGTAGTGCGTTTTGCCTTTACCCACGATGGAATTTACGGGAAGCCTGAATTCAGCCATCTTGTCACCTTAACCTTAGTAGTAAGTGAGTGTCGTCAGTAAACGCGCTTCTTGGGCGGGATGTATTCGACCGCATCGGTCAATGTATAGGTATGCACCGGTCGATAATCGATACTGGGTTTGCCGTGCTCATCCAACCAACATACGGTGTGCTTCATCCAGGTTTGATCATCCCGGTCGGGATAGTCCTCATGGGCATGAGCACCCCGGCTCTCTTTGCGGTTGAGTGCCGAATTGACGGTAACCACGGCAGAGCCCAGCAGGTTATCCAATTCCAGCGTTTCTACCAGATCGGAGTTCCAGATCAAGCTGCGATCACTCACCTGAATATCGGCGAATGCTTCGTAGTTTTCGGTCATCAGCTTGACGCCCTCGGCCAGAGAATCGTCGGTGCGGAACACCGCTGCATGGTTTTGCATATCGCGCTGCATTTTGAGTCGCAGCTTGGCAGTGGATGTGCCGCCGCTGGCGTGCCGTAACCGGTCGAAGCGGGTAAGCACTTTATCCACTGCGTCAGCCGGTAACGACCGGGCGGGTTGGCCCGGTTTGATGACTTCGGCACAGCGATTAGCAGCAGCGCGACCGAACACCACCAAGTCCAGCAATGAATTGGAACCCAACCGGTTGGCGCCGTGTACCGATACGCAAGCGGCTTCGCCGATGGCCATCAAACCCGGCACGACATGATCAGGCTCGCCGTCTTTCAGGGTCACCACTTCGCCGTGATAATTCGTCGGAACACCACCCATGTTGTAATGCACGGTCGGCAGAACCGGAATGGGTTCCTTGGTCACATCGACGTTAGCGAAGATCTTGGCGGTCTCGGCAATCCCCGGCAAGCGCTCGTGAATCACTTCCGGTCCCAGATGTTCCAAGTGCAAGTGGATGTGATCATTCATCGATCCCACGCCGCGGCCTTCGCGAATTTCGATGGTCATTGAACGGCTGACCACATCGCGCGAAGCTAAATCCTTGGCATTAGGTGCATAGCGTTCCATAAAGCGCTCGCCCAGCGAATTGGTCAGATAACCGCCTTCGCCACGCACACCTTCGGTAATCAAACAACCGGCACCGTAAATACCGGTGGGATGAAATTGGACGAATTCCATGTCTTGTAAAGGCAAACCGGCGCGCAGCGCCATACCGTTGCCGTCGCCGGTACAGGTATGCGCCGAGGTGCAGGAGAAATAGGTACGCCCGTAACCGCCGGTCGCTAATACCACCGTGTGGGCTTTGAACGCATGGAGAGTGCCGTCGGACAGATCCCAGGCGATGACGCCCCGGCACGCGCCTTCATCGTCCATGATCAAATCGAGGGCAAAGTATTCGATGAAAAATTCCGCATCATGCTTGAGCGACTGCTGATACAAGGTGTGCAACATAGCATGGCCGGTACGATCAGCGGCAGCGCAAGTACGTTGCGCGGTGCCTTCGCCGAAATTGGTGGTCATGCCACCGAAGGGACGCTGATAAATCCGCCCTTCTTCGGTGCGGGAAAACGGTACGCCGTAATGTTCCAGTTCGATGATCGCCGGAATGGCTTCGTGACACATGTACTCAATGGCGTCTTGATCGCCCAACCAATCCGATCCCTTGACGGTATCGTACATATGCCATTCCCAACGATCCGGCCCCATATTGCCGAGCGCGGCGGAGATGCCACCTTGCGCGGCGACGGTATGGCTGCGGGTCGGGAACACTTTGGTGATGCAAGCGGTTTTCAATCCCTTGGCGGCCATGCCGAAGGTTGCTCGCAGCCCGGCACCACCCGCGCCCACGACGATGACATCATAGGAATGCTCAATGAGCTTGTAAGCATCAGCCATGAGTTCCTCCCATTCCTCCAATCGCGATACGCAGAACAGCCAGCACAGCAGATCCTCCCAGCAGCACCAAGGCAAACTTCATGAACAGCAACGAGGCGATTTTAGTACCCTCATCGTGGATGTAATCTTCAATGACCACTTGCAGCCCCAAGATGGCGTGATAAAAGGTCGCGACTAAAAAGGCCACTAGCAAAACGGCGTGGAATGGATGACTGACCCAAGACACGACGGTGGCATAGTCGGTCCGCACCACTCCCATCAAGGAGATGACAAACCACAATGTCAGT
>JAZBPA010000148.1:0-4006 GCA_036351435.1 Candidatus Competibacteraceae bacterium | reverse complement strand
TAAACTGGAGAAACAGGCACTCAAGCTAAGTTTGCGATCCTAGTTTTAAAACAGCTTCTTAGCGCCCTTTATGAAAAGTTCTAGATTTATGAGGCCAGGGTTTCATGCTGCATCTTCCAGTTCTCCGGCTTCGGAATTGACTACCGGGTGTTTCAGCGTAACTAGCTCCTCCGAGCTGGTCGGGTGAATAGCCACTGTATTGTCGAAATCAGCCTTGGTAGCGCCAATTTTCACCGCTACGGCGAAGCCTTGCAGCATTTCGTCTGCACCATCGCCGATGAGATGCACACCGACAACACGCTGCTCGGGACCAGCGCATACCAATTTCATGGCAGTCGTACTTTTATGCTCAGCCAATGCGTAGCGCATCGGTGTGAATGCCGTCTGGTAGACCGTCACCGCATCGTCAAATTGTGTCCGGGCTCCACGTTCGGTTAATCCTACGGTAGCTATTGGCGGGTGAGCGAACACCACGCTGGGAATATTGTGGTAGTCCAGCTTGTAATCCGGGCGGTCGTTAAACAAGCGTTCCGCCAGCCGACGTCCTGCGGCAATCGCAACCGGCGTTAATGCTTCGCGCCCAGTTACATTGCCCACTGCATAAATACCTTGAACAGCGGTATTCTGATACTCATTGGTTGGTATCACCCCGTTAGGCTCGGTTTGTATGCCGGCAGCCTCAAGACTTAATCCTTTCGTATTAGGCGCACGTCCGACCGCCCAAATCACCGTATCGAATCCATCAATAACCTCGCCCGCAGCGGAATGGACTTCGATACCATTTTCATTTTGCTGCAAACCCGCAACCTGAGACTGCAGTTTTACCGCAATGCCTTGCTGGGTCATCTCGGCAGCCAAAGTGCTGCTGATCATGTCATCGAAATACTTCAGCAGCCGATTTTCCAGCGCCACTAAAGTGACCTCCGACCCCAGCGCACGCAACATGCCACTGAGTTCGACACCGATGTAGCCACCGCCAATCACCGCTACGCGCTTGGGTTGAGTCTCTAAGGCGAAAAAACCTTCTGAGGTTATTCCCAACTCTGCGCCGGGCACTTGCGGAACCCGCGGGTGGCTGCCGGTGGCAATCACGATATGTTCTGCTGTATAGATCGTGCCGTTTATCTCGATTGATTGTGGTCCGACGAATTTCGCCCGGCCTACGATGCGGGTGATACCGGACTGTTCTACGTAACCGCTCCAGTACTGGTTGATGTTGTTGATGTATTCGTCACGCCCTGTAATCAGCCGTTGCCAATCAATACCGTTGCCCTGCGCACTTACGCCGAAACCGGGCGCGTCGTTAACCGCATGCGCCAATTGGGCCGCATACCACATCACCTTTTTGGGGACGCAGCCGTTGTTGACACAGGTACCGCCTAACTCACCGGGGTCTACGATGGCAACGCGTTTGCCGAATTGAGCTGCCATCTCGGCGGCAGCCAGTCCACCGCTACCGCCACCGATGGCGATAAGATCAAACTGTGTAGTCATTGTTTTTTTCCTGTTCGTTGCCAAACGAAGTTTAGAACCGGGGCGGCGTTTACCGCCCCGTAGTAATCGCTCAAGCGGCTTTGCGTTGATTGAGCCAATCTTCCAGAGCTACGGAATCACCCACGTGCACACCGTTGACGAATATTTGCGGCACGGTTTGAGCGCCCGCAACCGCCCGTAGCGTGGTGTCCGTATAGTCACGGTTCAGCACCAGTTCTTCGAATACGATTCCGGCATCCCGGAGTAGCCCCTTAGCCTTAACACAATAGGGACAGCCTTTGCGGGTAAAAACGGTTACGTCTTGGGGCTTAGCCGCATTAGGCGCGACGTAAGACAGCATCGTATCGGCGTCGGACACCTCATAGGGATCGCCGGGCACATTGGGCTCGACAAACATTTTTTCGACTACGCCATCGCGCACCAGCATCGAATAACGCCAGGAGCGCTTACCAAAGCCTAGATCTTCCTTATCGACCAGCATGCCCATACCGGCGGTGAAGTCACCGTTGCCATCCGGGATAAAGGTGATGTTGTCGGCCTTTTGCTCGGCTTTCCATTCGTTCATGACAAAGGTGTCGTTCACCGAGATACACACAATCTCGTCAACCCCATGCGCTTTGAACGCAGGCGCTAGCTGGTTATAACGCGGCACGTGAGATGATGAACAGGTCGGCGTGAATGCGCCGGGGAGCGAAAAAACCACTACGGTTTTACCGGCAAATAGGTCATCGCTGGTTACGTCGACCCACTCATGATCCTGACGAGTCTTGAAAGTAACCTGGGGGATACGCCGACCTTCGAAATTTGCAGACATGTTTAAATTTCCTCTTAGCTTTAAAGTGTTACAAGTCTATCGATACCAAGGAAGAGCTTAGTTATCGAAATTAGTGACTAGCTTAGAGAAAACCTAAAAATTAATGAAATGGATTGTTTTTATAAAATTAATAGATAAATACTATCATTAGTCTTAAAAAAATCGCCTTCCCTTGCATGTCGTCAAAGAACCGTAACTTGAAAAAGCTTGGAAATTGGCAAAATGATTTCAAGACGCAAATTTATTTAATCTGTATCCGCATCATCGCTAGTAGGGGCAACTAAATGGAGTTCAGTCATGGCTGGATTCAGCAAGACCGATTGGTTTATGCCAGAGGAAAGCGAACGCCATAAACGAACCTGGATGGCCTTTGGCGCCAGTGAGCAAATATGGGGTAAGCGGCTATTACCTGAAGTACGACGCAATCTGGCCAAGATAGCCAATACCATTGTCCAGTTCGAGCCAGTCACAATGCTGGTGAGAGAAAGTGACTATGAAATGGCCCGCAAGCTCCTCAGTTCATCAGTGGAGCTGATGATATGTCCTTTGGATGATCTTTGGGTACGAGATACAGGCCCGGTTTTCGTAGTCAATGAAGATGGAGAAAAAGCCGCTATCAATTTCAATTTTAATGGGTGGGGTGGGAAGCAAGAACACTTGAATGATGCCCAAGTTGCCAGTCTTGTCGCACGACAGGCGGGCGTTAACCTGATCAACACGTCATTTGTGTTGGAAGGGGGGTGTATAGAAGTAGACGGACAGGGAACAGCAGTGATTACTGAAAGCTGTGTGCTGAACGATAATCGCAATCCCGGCCTATAAAAAGCACAGTTTGAAGAACAGCTGATGCCCTTGTTGAGGTTAGTGAAAAAAATCTGGTTGCCGGGCATCAAAGGGCGAGATATTACCGATGGGCATACTGATTTTAATGCGCGTTTTGTCAAGCCGGGTATCGTTGTCGCGGGTTACGATCCTTCACCTGAATCCTACGATCACTGCGTGACCAAAGAGCATTTAAAGATACTTCGAAAATCGATGGATGCTCAAGGCCGTGAGTTAGATGTCATTGTTCTTGATATAAAGGACGGCTAAAAGCGCGACAATAACCATGGATTCAAATTAGCCAGAGTAGGTTAAGCTTCGTGTGTTAAGAATGATTGAACAATACTTCAGTCAATTAGGGGTGGTGCGTAATGACAACGATCAAAGCCTTTTTGTTACCCTGGGTGTTAGGGGTGATGTTGCTATTAGTGGCGAGTGTTCCACCAGCACAGGCGGAGGAGACCAACGCCTGCATTTCGAAATGGGGCTCTATACGCTTGGTCAGCGAACCCGAGCAATGTAAACGGCTATGGGAGAAAGCAGTGTCCTGGACAGATGGGGCAGAACTGCAAGACCAGATCGACACGCTAACCGACCAGGTCGCCACGTTGGAAACCGAGAACACCGCGCTGGCTGACCAAATCGACGATCTAGAGGCAACAAACACGACGTTGACTGAGAACCTAGCCTGCCTGGCATCCGAAAGTGACGACCAGAATCTGTACTTCGTCGGTTGTAACGTCCATGTGCAAAATGGCGAGGGTGCCACGGACACGACAAATGGTGTGGGCAACCTGATCGTTGGCTATGATGAAGCGGATTCTGGTTCTGACCACTGCTCAAACGGGGAATATGCCGATGAAGCGAGCTGTGAAG
>JAZBPA010000147.1:0-7685 GCA_036351435.1 Candidatus Competibacteraceae bacterium | reverse complement strand
CCGGCTCAATCGGCGCAGTTTCGAGATGGCCTATGCAGTGATGCACACCACCGGGCAGGCGTTCATGATGGCATTCCAAGCCGGTGGGCCGCACGCCCAGGATCGCGGATTAGAAGCGGTCGCTTATGCGTATCGGGAAATGACGCAAACCGTCTCCAACGGCATTTGGGAAAAACCTCAGGGTAAAAATCCGCCACTGAAGATGGCGAAAAAATTCAACGTCATGCCGCGCGGCATCGGTCTAGTTATCGGCTGCTGCACGTTCCCCACTTGGAATGGCTATCCCGGCTTATTCGCCAGCCTGGTCACCGGTAACCCGGTCATGGTCAAGCCCCATCCCGGTGCTATTTTGCCGCTGGCTTTGACCGTAAAAATCAGCCGGGAAGTGCTTCAGGAAGCCGGTTTTGATCCTAATCTTGTGACCCTGGTTGCTAACGAACCCGGTCAATCCATTGCCTCTACTTTGGCAATGCGTCCCGAGGTCAAGATCATCGACTTTACCGGCAGTTCCGCCAACGGTAATTGGCTGGAAGACAACGCCCGCCACGCTCAGGTGTATACCGAGAAAGCCGGCGTCAACACCATCGTCATCGATTCTGCCGATGACTTCAAAGCCGTGGTCCGGAATGTCGCCTTCTCCTTGAGCTTGTATTCAGGCCAGATGTGCACCGCACCGCAGGATATTTTCGTGCCGCGTGACGGTATCAAGGCCGGCGATCAGCACCTGAGTTTTGACGAAGTGGCGCAGGCCATCGCAACCGGGGTGAGCAAATTCCTGTCCGACCCGGCCCGCGCCGTGGAAGTGTTAGGCGCGATTCAGAACGAAGGCGTGCAGCGACGGGTCGAAGCGGCGCATGATTTAGGCGAAGTATTGCTCGCCTCCCAGGCCATCACCCATCCGCACTTCCCGAATGCGCGGGTAAGCACCCCGGTCATCGTCAAGCTGGATTCCAAAGATGAAAAGGTGTTTATGCACGAGCATTTCGGACCTATCGCTTTCATTATCGCCACCGATAACACGGATCACAGTATTGAGCTGGTCGCAAAGGCCACCCGTGAGCAAGGCGCGCTGACCACATCGATTTACTCGGTTGACGAAGCCGTTTTGGATAAAATGGAAGAAGCCGCTGCCGAAGTGGGTGTAGCGTTATCCTGCAATCTGACCGGCGGGGTGTTTGTCAATCAGTCTGCAGCATTCAGTGATTTCCATGCGACCGGCGCGAATCCGGCGGCTAATGCCTCGCTGAGCGATAGTGCTTTCGTGGCCAACCGCTTCCGGGTGATTCAAAGCCGCCGCCACACGGATTAAGATTTACTGCTACGACTTACGCACGAGCAGGGTTTGGGTAGCTCGTGAAAGAGGTGTTGACGGCCTAGATGGCCGTCGTCAAGCCTACAGGGAGGTATTCACGGCGCCCTCTGGAACGAGCTGCGTAAACCCTGACTGCGTCATTAACCGAGACCTGCGTCATGCCTTGCTACGCCATCGACGATGTCACCCCGGTCGTTCATCCGACCGCTTTTGTTCATCCCAGCGCCGTGCTGATCGGTGATGTTATCGTCGGTCCCGGTTGTTATGTCGGGCCATGTGCGTCATTGCGCGGGGATTTCGGTCGCTTGATTCTGGAAAGCGGGGCGAATGTTCAGGACACTTGCGTGATGCACGGCTTTCCGGGAACCGATACCGTGGTAGAAGAGGACGGGCATATCGGGCACGGCGCGGTGTTGCACGGCTGCCGCGTGGGCCGGAATGCGCTGATCGGCATGAATGCCGTATTGATGGACAATGCGGTGGTCGGCGAATCCAGTATTGTCGCCGCGATGACCTTTGTGAAAGCCGATGTCACTCTGCCGGCACGCAGCCTGATTGCGGGCGTGCCGGCACGGGTGATTCGCGAATTGAGCGAAGAGGAGATTGCCTGGAAACAGGAAGGCACGGCGACTTATCAGCAACTGACCCGACGTTGCCTAGCCAGTCTTGTGGAAACCTCACCGCTTAACGAAATCGAACCGGATCGAAAACGAATTGACGTGGCTTGCGTTCAGCCCCTTTATAAGCACAAGTCGGGTTGATTGGGGGAGATTGGTATTTTGGCGGGCATAGCCCGCCATTGAGAGGAAAAAGGAAGTTTTAAATGGTAAGGCCGGTGCCGCGCCTATCCTACTGGCCACCGCCTAATTGATGCACATAAACCGCCAGCACCTTGATGTCATTCGGCTGTAAGCGCTCATTCCAAGCCGGCATGTTGCGCATGTTGATCACCCCATTCCAGATCAGATTTTTCACAACCGTCCGCTTATCTGCCAAGCTGTCTTGTCCGTTGACATCGGCAATGGTCCAGATGGTGTCGGTCAGGTTAGCTGCTCCCTGCGATTGCAGTCCTTGGCCGTCCATGCCGTGACAGTAGTGACAACCACCTTCAAAACCCTGGAAAATCTGCTTGCCGCGTTCTGTAGACTCGCTAGCCCTGGCTACGCCGGACAGGCTGAGCACATACTCTGTTACGTCATCCAGTTGGTCTTGATCAAGGGTTTCTTTAAATGCAGGCATAAAACCTTGTCGACCATTGATCAGCACATGTTCAATCTGCTCCATTGAGCCGCCCCATAGCCAATCGTCATCGGCTAGATTGGGATAGAGCCCGACTACGCCCTGGCCGCCACGACCGTGACATGCTGCACAATTATCGCCGAATAAGCCTTTACCCACTGAACGGGTGAAATCCAACATTTCCGGATCATTGCGAATGGTGGAGAAATCCGCTGCGGCAATCTTTTGCATGTATTCCTGTTGCCTTTGCGCCGCATTGCTTTCGGTCAAATCATGCAGCAATTTGGCACGCGTATTCCAACGCGATTCTTTCTCTTGTCCGTCGACTTGGTAGGTGATTGTCGACATGCCTTCCAGCCAACCCCGACCCACCGGCCACGAAGGATAAATAAAGAAATAGACCAGAGCGAATACCGCTGTCGCATAAAAAGACCACAGCCACCAGCGCGGCAAAGGGTTGTTGAATTCTTGCAAATCGCCATCCCAGGCGTGGCCCGTCGTCTGTACTGCAGTGCGTTGTTTCGTTTCGCTCATTTTCCATCACCTGACCGGGAAGAGGTATCGGCGGACTCGTCCTCGAAAGGAATATATTTATAGGATTCCAAGCGCCGGGTCCGCTGTTTTCCCGTGAATACATAGATCAAGATGGCGCAAAAGGTGGAAAAGAACAGCAACAAGGCAAAAATCTTGCTGTTCCCCATATCGGTGAACCAGAGTAGCCAGTCGAACATGATCGTGTTACCTCGCTCGCCGGTTAACGGAATTCGACGAAATAGCCTTCGTCGTATTGGCTGAAGTCCACCATCGTACCGAGCACTTGCAGATAGGCGACCAGCGCTTCCATCTCAGTGATGCGATTGGGGAGGCCGTCATAATCATTCCGCGCCTGTTTCAATAAGCTTTCCTCGGCCTTAGTAACATCCAAGCTGTCGGCGATATCTTTACCGTAAGTCGCGACATTGGCCGCGTATTCTTCCTCGGTCAGGGAATAGGGGACTCCGGTCTTGCGCAAAGCCCATAAGCGCGTGGAGACATCGGAATAGTCCAGATCATTCTCTAACAGCCAAGGGTAGTTAGGCATGATGGATTGGGGCACCACCGAGCGGGGCGCCACTAGATGTTGCACATGCCACTCATTGGAATACTTGTTGCCGACCCGTGCCAGATCAGGGCCGGTTCGCTTAGAACCCCATTGGAAGGGGTGATCGTATTGCGACTCCGCCGCCAGTGAATAATGCCCGTAGCGCAGCCATTCATCGCGGAACGGACGGATTTGCTGCGAATGACACAGATAGCACCCTTCGCGAACGTAAATATCCCGACCCCGCAGTTCCAAAGGTGTATAGGGGCGGACGCCCTCAACTTCTTCCACCGTTTCGTTGATATAAAACAGCGGCACGATTTCGACCAGGCCACCGATGCTGACTATGGTCAAAATCAACAAGATCATCAGGCCGGAATTGGTTTCGATATGTTCATGTCTCATGCGAATTCTCCAGCCGGATCAGGTACGGGCTAACTTAGCAGCGAGTTTGGCTTCCAGCGCTGCCTCTTCGCGTTTAGCGACAATGATGGTCATGGCAATGTTGTAGACCATCACCAGATAACCCGCCAGGAAGCAGGCACCGCCGATAGCACGCCAAACGTAAGGCGTGTGCAGAAACTCTACGGTTTCGATGAAGGTATAGGACAGATTGCCGTATTGATCGAAGCCGCGCAGCATCAGGCCCTGGCCGATACCGGCGACCCACATGGCAGTGATATACAGCACGATGCCGATGGTCGCTAACCAGAAATGCACATAGATCAGGCCCTGATCGTAAATCCGGGTATTCCAGAGCCGGGGTATCAGATGATAGAAGGAGCCGAACACGATCAATGCCACCCAGCCCAGCGCACCGGAATGCACATGGCCGATGGTCCAGTCGGTGTAATGGGACAAGGCGTTGACGCTCTTGAGCGACATCAACGGTCCTTCAAAGGTGGACATGCCATAGAACGACAGCGACACGATCAGGAACAACATGATGGGATCGGAACGTAATTTGTCCCAAGCGCCCGACAGGGTCATAACGCCGTTGATCATGCCACCCCAAGACGGCAACAGCAGCAAGATCGAAAACGCAGCGGACAATGAAGACACCCAATCCGGCAAAGCCGTCCAGTGCAGGTGATGACCGCCCGCCCACATGTAAAGGAAAATCAACGCCCAGAAATGGATGATGGAGAGGCGATAGGAGTAGATAGGCCGTCCCGCCTGTTTGGGTATGAAGTAATACATCATGCCCAGGAATGCAGCGGTCAGGAAGAAACCGACTGCGTTATGGCCGTACCACCACTGAGTCATGGCATCTTGGACACCGGCGAACAGGCTATAAGACTCGAACAGGTTAACCGGTACCACCAGGTTGTTAAATACGTGCAGGATGGCGACGGTCAGGATGAAGGCCAGATAAAACCAGTTCGCCACGTAGATGTGGGGCTGATTGCGACGATGCAGGGTTCTTACATAAACCCACAGATAACACACCCAAACCAGGGTGATCGCGATATCCAACGGCCATACAAATTCAGCGTATTCACGGCCCTGGGTCATGCCTAGCATATAGGTCACGGCACCTAGTCCGACACCGGCCTGCCAGCCCCAGAAAGTAAATTCAGCCAACCAAGGATGCGCCAAGGGTGCCTGACAGGTCCGTTGCACCACATAATAAGAAGTCGCGAATAAGGCGTTGCCGCCGAAGCCGAAGATGACCATCGTGGTGTGGACCGGTCGCAGTCGCCCGAAGGTAATGCCCGGCAGATCGTAGTTTAGGAGGGGGTAAGCAAGTTCTAAAGCAATGTAAAGACCGGCTCCCATCCCCACCAAGCCCCAGACCAAGGCCATGATGGTGAATTTGCGGACGATGTCGTAATTATATTGTTCTGAGGATAATGCTGCGCTGTGGGCCATGTGCGTACCCTTGGCTAGTGTTGGCTCATACCGGTTGATCGTGGTCAGTAATGGGCGGGGCCATTACCGCAGTAAAATAGTGGGAAATAGAACGGACAATTCCCTTAGACATAAGCATCTTACTAAACATGATGCACTTAACTCAATCGGATAGCGATATTGCATGGGCTATTACTAACCCATTCGCATTCGCTTACTGATCGCAGGGAACTTCTCCTTCTCGTAGATAACGGCCAGCAACCCAGCCCCGGACACCGTGATATTCGATTTCACACCAGCGAGGGCGTTTTTTTAGCATTTTTTGCTGTTCGGCATCCGATAGGGTTCTGAACTCATCGAAAGTCAGACCGCCGACGCAACCGAGGTTCTTAATACAACGACCGTCGGCAGGAATCTCGCCAACTTTTTCTGAACGCCAATCTGCTTCGGTGCGAATATTCAGCACATCATCGGCAGCGACATCACGCACTTCCCAATAGTCAGGGCCGTCCGCATCGGCAAAAACGATTCCGGGGATCACTATCAGACACAACAGTACCAGACCTGTTTTCATAGGTTGTTTACCACTTACCCGATTATCTTGAGAGTGTTGAAAAAGTATGCCGTACACGAAGTAAAGCGGGGTGACTGGATTGTTGCAATTATAGACCATTGTCTACAGGGTAAATTCGCTGGATGCTAAAGCACTCCTCTTCGAGGCACAAAGCCACACGCCACCTATTACTGGGGTCATCGAATTGTAATCGACGACCCCAGCGCTTTAAGGGTTTAAAGGGTGATTCAACTCAGATCGAATAACAACACTTCAGCACTATCGAGTCCCTCAAGATGAACTTGATCAATGTCGTCGATCTGCGCGCCATCACCGCCACCCAGCGGCTGCCCGTTAACAGTAACGTTACCCCGCGCAACATGAATATACGCCTTACGTCCTGGAGCGAGTTCATGTTGAACATCTTCGCCTGTTTCGAGCAAGGTGCCGTACAGAAAGCCATCCTGATGCGCTTGCAACGAGCCATCTCGGCCATCGGGAGAGACCAGTAACACCAAACGACCACGACGCTCTTCCACAGAAAAGTGCCGCTCCGCATAACCCGGTTCCACACCCGTCTTGTTGGGTTGCAGCCAGATTTGCAGGAAATGCACCGGTTCTTCCTTGGAATGGTTGAACTCGCTATGCATGACCCCGGTGCCGGCGCTCATACGCTGCACATCACCCGGTCGAATCACCGAGCCGTTACCCATGCTGTCCTTGTGTTCCAGAGTGCCCTCCAATACATAGCTGACAATTTCCATATCGCGATGGCCGTGGGTGGCAAAGCCGCCTCCCGGCGCAACGGTGTCGTCATTGATCACCCTTAGATTCGAAATCCCCATGTGTTTGGGATCGTAATATTCACCAAACGAAAACGTGTGATAGCTGTTCAGCCAACCGAATTGCGCATGGCCTCGATCATTAGCTTGTCTTATCTGTACCATGATTGTTCTCCACTGTTTGCCAACTGGGGAATAACTTAGTGGAATGCTCGGTTTTGATAAATCCCTAAAACTGACAAGAATTGTTGCTCTCAGCGCAACAATCATTACATTTGATCTGTGGGTCACTATTGAACGAGCTAGAGAGATTTATCGCGGTCGTCTTGCGAGGAAAGCTGATTCACAGGTTGCTAAATCGGCAAAGATCAGCATAATAATCAATGTAAAGCGGGTGTAGTTCAATGGTAGAACTTCAGCTTCCCAAGCTGATAGCGTGGGTTCGATTCCCATCACCCGCTCCAAGTATGATTTGAATTCCTCTATATCTCCTCCTCAATCAATCCGCATCCGAATCAATGCACTTTACAAGGAGCGCACGATGATCAATGTTGCCGTAACCGGTGCCGCCGGGCGCATGGGGCGTATGCTGGTATCCGCTTGTCAGCAGGCCGATGGAGTGCGCTGCAGCGCTGCTCTCGAACAAGCGAGCCACTCATTGCTGGGTGCCGATGCGGGTGATCTGGCCGGTGTAGGCAAGCTTGATGTATCCATCGGGGCTGAGTTGTCTTCGGTGCTCAACACCTTCGATGTGTTGATCGACTTTACCCGACCCGAAGCGACGTTGGCCAACCTCGAACAATGCCGGGCTGCCGGCAAGCGCATGGTGATCGGCACCACTGGATTTACTGCAGCGCAAAAAGAACT
>JAZBPA010000146.1:0-16785 GCA_036351435.1 Candidatus Competibacteraceae bacterium | reverse complement strand
TGATGATAATAGAGCAGGTGTAGAACACATTGCCAATTACGCTGAATACGAACATGTTATTTGGTGCAATACGCGCTGCCTATATTCGCCTCACCATTGCGCCTTTGCCTTGTGCGTAAGTCGTTACCCATTGTTACCAAAAAGTTACAGTTCCGACATATCCTATTTACCAGAATGCAATATCCTTGTTATTAGTAGGTGTGTTCTATGAAACATCATAGATGCTTACCTGCCAGCTGCTCATATGCGTGTTGTGGTAAGCAGCGACAAACAACTTGATGCAACCTTAAAACTGCCAAAAGAGCAGGGGGATGAGAGCAATGGGGTTATTCAACTGGTTAAAGCAAAAACGTGCCGGCAAAGAAAATGTCGCTCTTGAAATCAGTAAAGACGAGGAAGAACTTTCTGGACTCAACCTAAAGTCAGCCATCGAGGCACATATGGCGTGGCGGCAGCGTCTTACCAAAGTCCTTGACGGTACCAGCACTGAACATCTTGAAGCAGCCGAAATTGGCAGGAGTGATCTTTGTGTGCTCGGTAAATGGATAAATAGTACCGGAGAGCAAAGCTATGGGAGACTTGAGGAATATAGGAATCTGATGAAAACGCATTCACACTTTCACGAAACCGCTGCCTCTGTTTTGATGACGCATAACAGCGGAAAAAGTGAGCAAGCATCGCGCTTGTTGGATGGTGACTTTAAGCGACTATCGGAACAGGTTCAGCTGGCTCTAGTCGGTTTATTCGTTAAAGCGAAAAGCTAGGTTACGTTGTTACCGACCACCTGCCAAACCACTATGGCAGGCGTACGGTTTATTCGGCGCATTCTCTTAATGCGCCGAACCTGCATCTCACAGCGCAATGTGCCGCTATCAGCCCGTATTCCGCATTCCTGCCGCTAAAGCATTAATCGAACGCAGCAACGGCTGTAACCAAGCCAACCGTTGCTGCTCGCCGTTGTCGGTGGTATCCGCCAGCGCCTGCCGATAACGCTGTAACAAAGTGATTTGAATATGGTTGATCGGATCAAGATACGGATTGCGACGGTCCAAAGATAACGCCAAGTCTGGACTTTCTTCGAGTAATTCCTCGGTCTGCGTTACGGCCAGCAACTGCTGACAAGTACGCTGATATTCGGCTTCAATTGTCTGATGCATGCGCGTACTCAGTTCCGAGTCCGGGCACAGCTCGGCGTATTCTCCGGCAATGCCCATGTCTGCTTTGGCCAATGACATCTGAACGTTGTCGAGCAGGGTGCGGAAGAACGGCCATTTCTGGTACATCCTCTGCAGGGTTTTAAGGCGGTCGGAGTCTTCGCCACGCCAGCGCTCCAGTGCGCTACCGATGCCATACCAGCCCGGCAAGGTGTGGCGCGACAACGCCCAACCGAACACCCAGGGAATGGCTCGCACCGAATATTTAGAACGGTCTGTTAGATTACGATGAGAAGGTCGCGAACCGATATTGACATAACCGATCTCTGTAACCGGCGTGGCTTCGTAAAAGTAATCGCTGAATCCTTCCGTATGATCGGTAAGTTCTCGATAGGCACGTTCACCCAAGCCAGCTAACTCGTTCATCACCGCATCGTAAGACGCCACATCCATCGGCATATCCTGAATCAAACAGCGACTGGCCTTGAGCAGTCCGGTGATACCCATAGTCAACTCGTAGATCGCCGTTTCCTTGTTGCTGTATTTGAATGACAGCACTTCGCCCTGTTCGGTAAATTTGATTTCTCCCTGAACCGTACAGGGTGGTTGGCCCAGGATGGCTTCGTGAATTGGGCCGCCACCACGCCCCACCGTGCCGCCCCGGCCATGAAACAACCGACAGCGAATGCCGCGTTGAGCAGTGATGGTAGTGATGGTTTCTTGAGCGCGATATAAATGCCAAGCGGAGGCTAATATGCCGCCGTCTTTGGTGGAGTCCGAATAACCCAGCATGACTTCTTGAACATTGCCGCTGGCTTGCAATAAAGCCCGGTAGGCGGGCTGATCCAACAATCGGGTCAATACCGCATCAATCCGGCGTAAATCATCAATCGTCTCGAACAGCGGCGCGACTTCAAGATCGCAATGCCAGACGTCGTCGCCTTTGTGCCCCACCAAACCCGCAAAACTGGCCAGAAACAACACCTCTAGAATATGACTGGCCTGATGGGTCATGGAAATCACATAACTGCCGAACGCGTTGGGACTGACTTCCCGGCGTAATTCAGCCATCACCCGGAACACCTCTAGGGTTTCTTGAGTTGCATCGCTTAACGACTCGCAGTACAGCAATGGGGTGCCGGGGCGGGATAACAAGCCGTTCAACGCCTCCAACCGTTCTTCTTCGCTTAACGCTGAGTAATCCGGCAGGTTGGGCGCCTTAGAAAATAGTTCGGCGACGGCTGCAGTGTGGCGACCCGATTCCTGCCGGATATCCAATGCCGCCAGATAAAAGCCGAAACCTTCAGCGAGGCGGATCAAATCTTTCAGCTCGGCGTCAGCAATATTGCCGTCGCCGTGAGCGGTCAGGGAATCGCGAATCAGGTAAAGATCGTCCAAAAATTCCTGCTCAGAGGCATACCCTTGGAACGGGCCGGTAAACGATTGTTCGGCAATCCGCGTGTGGACGTACTGCAGATTGGATTCCAGCCGACACTGAATCAAAAACAGCTTGCGACGGTATGGTTCCTGGGCATAGCGCTGTGGGTCTGCACGCATCAGTTCATGGCTGAGTGGGGTATCCAAGCTGGCACTAAAAGCGGTCGAGGGGATAACCAATGAACCCGAATGGGTCAATAAATTGCGCAATTCTGTTAGGCGACGTATGTATTCTTGCAATACCGCCTGATATTGCAAACCCACCGCGAGCGCCGTCATGTCAGGTGTGACGAACGGATTACCATCGCGATCCCCGCCAATCCAGGAACCAAAGCGTAAAAATGTGGGTATGTTTACCGCTGCTTTGCCACCTTCAGCTTCGTAAACATACTGAATGGCCCGTTCCATATTGCGATAAACGGTGGGTACTGCTTGGAACAGGGAAGCATGAAAATGGTGCAAACCGCTCTTGATCTCGTCTTGAACCTGCGGTTTTCGGACCCGCACCTCATCGGTTTTCCAAATAGTTTGAATTTGATTACGCAGTTGTTCAGTGAGATCGGCCCGATAGTATTTATTCAGGGCGGGGCTGCTGAATCGTTCGTTGAGCACGAACAATCGCCGTTGAGCCTCTAGTAACACCCGCCGTTTAGCCTCAGTGGGGTGGGCGGTGAATACTGGTCGATAAGTCAGTTGCTCCAGCAGCGTTTGTAACTGGGCGATGCTGATTCCCTGCTCGTGCAAATCGCGCAGGGTTTCATCGAAAGATCCCCGCCATAGCGGTTTGCCGCGCCCCACTTGAGCGCGCCGCTGGCGATGCCGGAATTCCTCTTCAGCCAAATTAGCCAAGCTGAAGTAGGTGCTGAAAGCGCGCAGCACGTGGCTGACGGTTTCTGGATTAAGCGCCGCGATAAACCGTGACAGCTGTTCGCGTTTACGCGCTGACGGCTCGCGTTCTCGACGCAGTTCGATGAAGCCCCGGCGCAGGGTTTCGACTGCTTTGAGCACCTGGCCGCCTTCTTGATCGCGTACCACGTCGCCCAATAATTGGCCAAGTAGTTTGACGCGGTTACGTAGTTCTTTATCGTCGGTTCGCATGGTTTTTCCCAGGCTGCTAGACTATTTGCTGATATTTCCAAGGTCAGGCCGATACTGCTCGGCTTTCACGTTAACCTTCGTCGCTAAGCAAGGAACATACCCTCATGTCTTCGCCCAGTCAGTTACCTGCATGGCAGGCGCTCAATGCCCATCATGACGCCACATCCGATGTGCACATGCGCGATTTGTTCGCAGCCGATCCAGATCGGTTCAGCCGTTTTTCCCGTCAGTTCGGCGATATTCTGCTGGATTTTTCTAAGCATCGCATCACTGCAGAAACTTTCCAGCTGTTGTTGAACTTGGCTGAGCAGACCCAAGTGCCAACTTGGACCGAGCGTTTGTTCAAGGGCGAGCCGGTTAACCATACCGAAGGTCGCTCAGTGCTGCACGTTGCATTGCGTAATCGAAGCAATCAACCGATTGTGGTCGATGGGCAGGACGTCATGCCCGAGGTCAACCGGGTGTTGGAACAGATGCGGCGTTTTTCCGATCAAGTGCGCAGCGGCGGCTGGATCGGTTATACCGGTAAACGGATCCGCGATGTGGTCAATATCGGCATCGGCGGTTCCGATCTCGGCCCCAAAATGGTTTGCGAAGCGCTGGCGCCTTATGGTGACGCCAATCTGCGGATGCATTTCGTGTCCAGTGTGGATGGTTCTCACATCAGCCATGTGCTCACCCAGTGCGATCCCGAAACGACGTTATTCATCATCGCATCCAAGACTTTCACCACCCAGGAGACCATGACCAATGCCCATACCGCACGGGGTTGGTTGCTGGCCGCATTGACTGACGAGGCGGCTATCGCGCGGCATTTTGTGGCGTTATCCACCAATGCCGAAAAAGTACGGGCGTTCGGCATTGACACCGCCAATATGTTTGAGTTCTGGGACTGGGTGGGCGGTCGCTACTCGCTGTGGTCGGCGATCGGGCTGCCGATTGCCATCTATGTGGGCATGGACCATTTCGTCGCGCTCTTGGAAGGGGCGCATGCCATGGATCAGCACTTCCGCACTGCGCCGTTGGCCGATAATCTGCCGGTGATCATGGCCTTGTTAGGGGTTTGGTACAACAATTTTTTCCACTGCGATACCCAGGTCATGCTGGTTTATGATGAATATCTGCGTTCTCTGCCAGCTTATTTGCAGCAACTGGATATGGAGAGCAACGGTAAATCCGTTGACCGCCAGGGTGTACCGGTCGGTTATACCACCGGTCCCGTACTGTGGGGCGGATTGGGTAGCAATGGTCAGCATGCGTTTTATCAGTTGCTGCACCAGGGAACGGTAACAGTGCCCGCTGATTTTCTCGCCCCGGTCAACAGCCAGGACCCTATTGGCGACCATCATTCGATTTTGTTGGCCAATTGTCTGGCCCAATCCGAAGCGTTTATGACCGGCAAGACCACCGCCGAAGCGCGCGCCGAACTCGAAGCCAAGGGGATGGATGCCGCCGATGTGAAAGCGGTATTGCCGTATAAGATCTTTCAAGGAAATCGTCCCAGCACTACGATTCTCTACCAGCGCCTCACCCCAGCCACTTTGGGTAGTTTAATTGCGCTTTATGAACATAAGGTGTTTGTGCAAGGGGTGATCTGGAATATCAATTCCTTCGATCAATGGGGGGTAGAACTGGGTAAACAATTGGCCAGTAACATCTTGCCGGTATTGAAAGGCGAAAAATCACAAGGGATGCACGACGGTTCGACTTTAGGTCTAATTGATTATTGCCGGGGCACATGATTGCACATGAACGGCTAAAAACAGGGGAATAGGATGCTGATCGGTGGTCAGGCTCATCCGCCTGATCGCCGCCCCTGATGTCATGTTTTATCACCGGTTTTTTTACCAATAGCACTGTTTAATGACACCCTCAATTCTTGCCAAGTTAGATAACCTCAATTCCCGTCATGAAGAACTCGGGGCATTGCTGGCCGAGCCGGAGATCATCTCCAACCAGGACCGGTTTCGTGCGCTATCTATGGAATATGCGCAACTGGAGCCTCTGGTACAAAATTATCAAGCTTATCAACAGACCCTGGAGGAGCAGGAGAACGCCAATGAGATGGCGCAAGATTCCGACCCGGAAATTCGCCTGCTAGCTGAGGATGAAATACGCGCTGTCGAGTCTCGTCGCGAGAGCCTGGAGCAGGAGTTGCAAGTGCTGTTGCTGCCCCGCGATCCTCATGACGACAGCAATATTTTTCTGGAAATCCGTGCCGGCACCGGTGGTGACGAAGCGGCACTATTCGCCGGCGATTTATTTCGTATGTACTCCCGCTACGCTGAACAACGCGGTTGGCAGGTCGAGTTATTGAACGCTAATGAAGGTGAACACGGCGGGTATAAGGAAATCATCGCCCGGATCATCGGCCGTGGCGCGTATTCCCGGCTTAAATTCGAATCCGGCGCACACCGCGTACAGCGGGTGCCGGAAACCGAATCGCAGGGGCGTATCCATACCTCTGCCGCTACTGTCGCTATCCTCCCTGAACTTGCGGAAGTCGAGGAAGTAGACATCAATCCCAGCGATTTGCGGATTGATACCTACCGCGCTTCTGGAGCGGGCGGTCAACACGTCAATAAAACTGATTCGGCGATTCGCCTCACTCATTTGCCCACCGGTATCGTAGTCGAATGTCAGGACGAACGGTCCCAACATAAAAATCGCGCGCGCGCTATGGCCTTGTTGCGCGCCAAAATACTGGCTGGAGCGCAACAGGAGCAGCAAACCGCCCGCGCCGAAACCCGGCGGTTGTTAGTCGGCAGTGGTGATCGTTCCGAGCGGATTCGCACCTATAACTTTCCGCAAGGCCGGGTCACCGACCATCGTGTCAATCTCACGTTGTATAAACTGCCGGAAGTGATGATAGGTAACCTGGATGCCATCATCGAACCGCTGATTCAGGAATATCAGGCCGATCAGTTGGCCGCCTTAGCGGAATAGTCCGAGCCGATGCACATCGCTGCGTTGTTGCAGGAAGCGCAGGCGAGTCTGCATGCGATTAGCGATACGCCGCGCCTGGATGCGGAAGTGTTGTTAAGCCACGCCTTGCAACAGTCTCGTAGCTATCTGCATGCTTGGCCGGAACGGTTGCCGGACAGCAGTAGGCGAGAGTGCTTTATGCGCCTGCTGGAGCGGCGGCTGCGCGGTGAACCGATTGCTTATCTGGTTGAGCAACGCGAATTTTGGTCTTTGAATCTCAAAGTAACCCCAGCGACCCTCATTCCCCGTCCAGAAACCGAATTATTAGTCGAGATGGCTCTGCAACGGATCGCAGCAGAGAGTACGGCGCACATTGCCGATTTGGGCACCGGCAGCGGTGCGATTGCGTTGGCCATTGCTCAGGAGCGTCCTCACGCGCGCTTGGTTGCGACTGACCGGGACCCGGCAGCGCTGGCAGTTGCACAAGACAACGCTCAGTGTTTAGGTCTACACAATGTGATGTTTCGGCAGGGTGATTGGTGCGATGCGTTGGGTCGCGAAAGTTATGCAGTGATAGTCAGCAATCCACCTTATCTGGCGCTCGACGATCCTCATCAACAGCAAGGTGATTTACGCTTTGAACCGTCTGCGGCGTTGGTTTCCGGGATCGATGGTCTAACTGCAATCCGCACGATTATTGCTGGAGCGAGCAATTATTTACAGCCGGGAGGGTGGTTGTTGTTGGAACACGGTTATGATCAAGCAACTGCTGTAAAGGCTTTGCTACAGGCACAAGGGTTCGTGAATCTAAGCTGTCATCCAGATCTGGCCGGAATAGACCGGGTCAGTTGTGGATGTTGGGCGGGATAAAATCCGTTTACCGCTCGTCCCTGAGCGGGACTACTTGGGACGGGTTTAGTTTTGCTGCCGGGAAGTCGATAAATTGGCAGTAATCTCGTCGAGAATTGCGGAGATCCGTGCCGAGACTTCGGTGATCTCACCGATACCGTTTACTTCACGAATCAATCCCTTGCCTTTATAGCGATCGATCAGCGGCGCGGTTTTGGCTTCGTAAATCTCCAGCCGATGGCGGATAGTCTCTTCGGTATCGTCCATGCGATGTCGAGCCAACAAACGGGTCATGATTTCGTCATAATCCACCTTAAAGAACAGCACCACATCCAATGGTTGATTGATTTTCGTCAACATGCTGTCCAATGCTTCGGCTTGGCGTAGATCGCGAGGAAACCCGTCTAATAAAAACCCATTGCTCGTGTCGTCCTTAGCCAGATGTTCTTTGATCATACCGACCACGATTTCGTCAGGCACAAATTCACCCGCTTCCATCAGCGGCTTGGCTTGCAAGCCAAGCGGAGTACCCGCCGCGATTTCTGCGCGCAACAGATCGCCGGTAGCAATATCGGTGATGTGGTATTTTTCGACGATGGCTTGAGCCTGCGTACCTTTGCCAGAGCCTGGCGCTCCGAGTAACACGATTCTCATGGTCAATTTCTCACTATTGTTCCGGGCCAGTGGTGCTAATCCCGATCAGCACAAATGCTGCATATTCGCTGTAGCAGCCTATTTTAGATTTACGCGATTAGTATAACTGAACAACCCTCCCCATCCCAATTCGCTGCATGGCGACACAATCAGCGGATGGCAAGTGGGATACTGTGGTGTAACATAACTGCTTTGATTTGAACGGTATAGAGGAACACCATGCAATTAGATAAAGTCGACGCAGGGCGCGACATCCCCAACGACCTGAATGTTATCATCGAGATTCCGGCCAACGCCGATCCGGTGAAATACGAAATCGATAAGGATACGGGCGCATTATTCGTGGACCGGTTCATGAACACGGCCATGCATTATCCCTGTAACTACGGATACATTCCGGATACGCTCTGTGAAGACGGTGATCCGCTGGATGTGCTGGTAGTCACCCCATTTCCTTTGGTCAGTGGTTGTGTGGTGCGCTGTCGTCCACTTGGGCTGTTGAAAATGGCCGATGAAGCCGGTGGAGATTCTAAGCTGGTCGCTGTGCCGATCAAGAAGCAATGCGCCATGTACAGCGAGATCGAAACCGTAGACGATCTACCCAAGATGTTGCTTGAGCAAATCTCACACTTTTTCGAACACTACAAAGATTTGGACAAAGGCAAGTGGGTCAAGCTGGAAGGCTGGGGTGGTCTGGAGGATGCAACTAACGAGATCCGCCTCAGTGTGGAACGTTACAAGCCCTAGTGAGTTGATGCGCCTGGGACGGTAGATGAACTGCCGTCTCATTGGTGCTTCGCTGACTAAAAGTCCTGATGTCGCAGTTTGAAGTCGATCAGTGGCATAGAAGTTCTGCAAGATTATTTAACGCGCCCGCCCTTCAGGTTGAAACAACATAAACGTGGCCGTGCCGTGAGCATACAACTTACCCTGTTCATCACAGATTTTCCCTTCAACCGTAATAATCCGGCTACCGATATGCAGCGTTTTGGCTTCGCAGCGCACACGAGGTATTTGATTAGCCAGAGGGTGCACAAAGTTGACCTTGATCTCCAAGGTCGCATAACCCACTCCGCGTTCCAAGGTGGCTTGCACGGCGCAGCCCATCGCCGAATCCAATAGGCTGCTGGCAACTCCGCCATGCACCCGACCGGTTGGGTTGCAGTGATACTCCTCTGGCTCCAGTTCGAGTACCGCATAACCGGGCCGCACCTCGAGAATACGGTAATCCAGCAATCGGCCAAATGGTGAAATCGGTAGCTTGCCGTTTTTTACTGCGGTGAGATAATCTAACCCGGTTAATGAACGACCTGCCTTGGTGCTGAGTGCGGGGTCTTCCCAAGTAACAGTGCGAGTGCGCGATGGTTTGTCATTCATAAGCGAACAGCATGATTCAGTTTCCCACGCGAGTCTGTCATCGTTTATCGGTGTTGTTGAAATAACAGAATATGGCGAGTCATTAGGAAAATTCCCAGCAGGCATAATACGCTCAGAATGGCCCACGCCAGGGTGATGCAGGCAAAAATGTCTGGCGCCTTCATCAACGTGGTCATGAGGGAATCCTGATAATAGAAAAACCAAGGATGATCGGGCGGAAAAATCCAGGTATGCAACCCGTAGAACACTTTGACCGGTCCGATCAATACAATCAGTAGGGCAACTGCTGCCATGGCAGCAGTTATCGACAGTAACAATGTTGTGATCGCCGGCATTATTAAGTTCTGCTTACGCAGCAGAACGATCAAAGCTAATCCGCTCAGCATAGCCACCCAACCGGCTGTTATCCCGACCTCGACTAAGCGGGTAACATCTTGCAAGTGAACGATCTCGGGGACTGTCAGCAGCGGTGCGATGGGTCGCCCATCCGGGGTGTGATAAACCAGCGTTTCTAATCCATCGGCCTGATGGTGAATAGCCGACACAAGCGCTGCAAACAGCCTGATCCGCTCAGCCTGGGTAGTGGTTTCGAAATGATCGCGATTGCGATTTTGAGGGCCGTAAACCGCGATGGTGTGTTCAATATCCAGATACTCATACCAGAGCGGATACAGGAAATCTAGCTTGGCTAACAGCTGCCATGCTAGGAAAAGGGCGGTGAGCAGAGCCAATAAGACAAACAGAGCCCATTGGATGTTAATAATGGCGCGTTGCTTCGATAGCGTCATAAATCGATGATAATCGGCACAGATAAAGTGACAAGTAAAATGTTAACCCTTTCCACGTTTAACCTCCGCAATCTGGGTTCGGAGGCTCGGCCCGAGCGGCTGGCACAGCTGGCGACAATTATCCATGATGATTTGGCCGACCCCGACATTCTGGCAGTACAGGAGATCAAAGCCGTTACTGCACCCGATGATGAGAGGCCGGTACCCGCTGATGCAACCTATCAAAAGTTGACCCTAGCCATCACCGCCGCGGGAGGGCCGGATTATGCGTATTGTGAAATTCCGCCGTTGGCCGGCCAAGAAGGCGGGGAGGCGGGGTCTAATATCCGGGTCGGGCTATTATTCAATCCGCAGCGTGTGGACCTGCAGCGATTGGGACAAGCGGGTCCGCAGGATAGCGTAGGCATTGAGCGTTTTGGAGAGTCTCCTGCACTCAGCCTGAATCCTGGTCGAGTCGCTGCCCAACACCCCGCATTTGCCGGCGATCCTCAACGGCACTGGGTGCCCAGCCGGAAAGCGTTGGCCGTTGAATTCCAGGTTAGCGAGAAACCACTGTTCGTGATCGTTTGTCATCTCAAGTCAATGCGTTCGTCGGAACGCCGCGAGCGGGAATACACCAAAAAGCAGCGTCATGTTCAAGCCCAACTGATTCACCAGTTCGCTGCGGAGCTGCTAAGCCATGATCCTCAGGGCAGGGTAGTCATATTGGGGGATATGAACGATGTAACCGGTTCCAAAACCCTTGATCTGCTTAAAGGGGATCTGCTGCATAACGTTTTAGAGACCATCCCCAAGAAAACCCGCTATACCCATCGCTCCGGTCAACGTCCCCAGACCTTGGATCATGTGTTAGTGAGCAGCAGTCTGCAGCGTAACGCGTTTGTTCGCGTTCCCCATGTCAACAGCGACAGTCCTCCAAAACAACAAGCCAGCGACCACGATCCGGTTTGGGTTAGATTAACACTATAACAATGGGGTCAGGTCTTTCTAGGAAACATCAAACAATCATTTTTTCGCTTTCGCTTCGAATGCTTTAACCGCCCGACTGACCGTCGAGTAGTGCACTTCAAAGTGTTGTCCAACTTCTTTAAGGGTGTGCCGTCCTTCCAGATGAGCCCGCGCCATACCTTCCTTGGGATTTTTGAAGTGGTTGACGTAATGGTCTACAGATTTTGCTACCGGGCGATGCTGCACACTGGGTACTTCGTCGAGATTGCTATTGAAGAGTATCGATTGCTGCATCTGCTCGACAAACTTTTCGTCACCCAAATAAATTTGGTTTTTCAATGCATCCCAGATGCGCGGAGCACCGATGCCCGCCTGCACGAATTCCCGGTAGCGAGCGATCGCGGGTTTGCGTCGCCAACTAAACAGCTTTAACAATTCATTTCGGCTTAACCAAACCGGGCAGTCTGTCTCACCAATCACAACGCGATAACTACTCCAGGGCCAATCATAAGGATCATCGACCCACTGGGTGCGCACTGGATTCAATACCACATACCGATTGAGCTCCAACAGATAAGCATCCTTTTGCACCAGAATCCCTTTGTAGCGACCTTGAAAGACATGGCCTATCCGTGCGTGTCTGCGATTAAACTGTTGGGTATACACACCGTTGAGCTGGCGCATGCCTTTGGAAAGATTGCCATCCACTGTCTCAATCACAATGTGATAGTGATTACCCATCAGGCAGTAGGCATGACAAATCCAGTTGAAACGTTCGCAGACATTACTGAACGTGTCCAGCCAGAGCAGGCGGTCGTCATCATCCAGGAAAATGTCGTCACGCCGATCTCCGCGTGAAGTGACATGATAAAAACCGCCGGGTAATTCTATTCGTAATGGTCTTGACATGATTCGCAGTATAATATGACTACATTTCAATACAAGACCCGACCCTTTTTTGCACCGGGTTCGTTCGACTAGGTAATGTCAGCGAGCTTTCCACGAACCAGCCGGGTTACATGCGATCAAGCATATATTTCTTTTCGATCCGAAAAAAATGTTCGCCGTGTCGATTTCTTATCTTTCCGATCGACTATGAATAGACATTCACATGGTCCGCAACCATTGATTCCAAAATCTGAGGAGAAGATGTCATGCAAATCCAAGCCTATCTGTTTTTCAGCGGCAGCTGCGAAGAGGCCATCGAATTCTATCGTGGCGCGCTGGGCGCCGAAGTGGAGATGCTCATGCGTTTCAAGGAGAGTCCCGACCCGACGCCCCCGGATATGATTCCGCCCGACTGGGACAACAAAATTATGCATGCAAGCCTGCGTATCGGTGATAGCACGGTGATGGTTTCCGATGGGTGTCCCGCTGAGCGGCAGGGTTTCAATGGTTTTTCATTATCAATCTCGGTCACGGATAGTGAGCAGGCCGATCGGTTCTTTGCTGCCTTGGCGGAAGGCGGACAGGTGCAAATGCCATTGGCCGAAACCTTCTGGTCGCCCCGCTTCGGCATGGTCACCGACCGCTTCGGTGTGTCGTGGATGATTAATCTGGAATCATGAAGATTTAGGTGAGAGTATGCGTTAATTCGGGCGAGATGCACCATTTCAGTCCAAGAGCTTCTCGCCTGTTGCCTTGAAACATTGGAAACAAACCACACGTCCTGTGACATAAGTACGAAACATAACCTCTTGCATAATCACCGATGATTATTTGCAGATTTTGAAATAGCCATTGCCAACCCTTCGTTAGAGGTATCATTCAAACTAATTAACTGCTGATTGCAACCGTATCCTGAAGTCAACACTCATAATCATTAGAAAGACTCGGACCCCAAGGCGTTGTATTCTGAGAGCCGGTATTGATGAATCTCCCGGCGTAATATGAACATGCTGAAAAAACTATTGTTGACTGTCCTGGGCGTCACCATTGTAGTTGGCGCCATTGTTTACGCCAAGTTGGGTCAATTCGCGGCCATGACCGAGGCTGGCACCAATATGGTGCTGCCACCGGAAACAGTTACTGCCATGACGATTCGTGCCGATCAATGGGAGCAGTCGATATCCGCTATTGGTACCCTTTCAGCGGTGCAAGGGGTGATGGTAGGCGCGGAGATTGTTGGTAGGATCACGCGCATTGGGTTCGAATCCGGCATGGCAGTGAACGCAGGCGACGTGCTGGTGCAGCTTGATACTTCCAGCGAGGAGGCTCAGCTTGCTTCGGCTGAGGCGGCCGCTGCTTTGGCCAAAGCCAACCTCACGCGAACGCGCGACCTGAGCGCGCGTAAACTGGTCTCGCGGGCTGATATCGACACTGCTGATGCCCAGGCCAAGGAGGCGTTGGCCCAAGTCGAAAATATCCGCACCCTGATCGCGAAAAAAACAATCCGCGCACCGTTTGCAGGCCGTCTGGCCCTACGGCAGGTCAACCTCGGTCAAATCCTGAGCGAAGGCGACCCCATCGTCTCGCTGCAGACGCTGGACCCGATCCATGTTGATTTCTCGGTGCCGCAGCAGCATATCCCGTTGTTGCGTAACGGCATGCAAGTGCGTCTGACCGCTGATGCAGCACCGGGTGATATCTTTGCCGGGCAGATTACTGCAGTGAGCCCCGAAGTCGATCCGGTGACCCGCAATGTGCGCGTGCAGGCGTTGATCGGGAATGCCGAAGAAAAATTGCGGGCCGGCATGTTCGCCACTGTCGAAGTAGTGCTGCCGGATAAGCAAGCCGTGTTGGCTATCGCAGCGACTGCGGTGCTATACGCGCCCTACGGTGACTCGGTGTTCGTCATCGAAGAGCAGCAGAATGAGCAAAGCGGTGAAACCGAACGCATGCTGCGTCAGCAGTTCGTGCGCCTGGGCAGAACACGCGGCGATTTTGTCGAAGTAGTCGACGGTCTGAAGCCTGGTGAAACCGTGGTAACCACTGGCGTGTTCAAGCTGCGTTCGGGCATGGCAGTGGTGATCGACAACACACTCGCGCCGATGCCTAAGCTCAATCCGCAACCCGCCGACAGCTAAGGCGAACCGCTATGAACAGCTTCACCGATCTCTTCATTCGCCGCCCGGTACTGGCCATTGTCGTCAATATAGTGATCGTCATCGCCGGCCTGCAGGCATGGAATTCGCTGAGTGTGCGTCAATATCCGCGCAGTGAGAACGCCATGGTGCAGATCTCGACTGTGTACGTCGGTGCCAGCGCGGAACTGGTGCGTGGGTTTATTACGGCCCCACTGGAGCGAGCCGTTGGCGCGGCGGAAGGCATCGATTACGTAGAATCCAAGAGCCTGCAGGGTATCTCGATCATCACTGCCCGGCTCAAGCTCAACTATGACTCAACCAAGGCGCTGGCCGATATTAGCTCCAAGGTTGACCAGGTGCGAAACAACCTGCCTGCGGAAGCAGAGGTGCCGGCTATCAGTGTGCAATCGGCGGATTCGGAATTTGCTGCGGCGTATCTCAGCTTCTCATCCAGTATCTTGTCGCAGGAACAGATCACCGACTACCTCACCCGAGTGATACAACCCCGGTTGGCTGCGGTCACGGGCGTGCAACGAATCGAAATTTTCGGCGCGCGTACCTTCGCCATGCGTATCTGGCTGAAACCCGAACGCATGGCAGCGTTGCATATCAGCGCCGCACAAGTTCGCGAAGCGTTGGCCGCCAACAATTATCTGGCCGCCATCGGCAGTACCAAAGGCGCGCTAGTCCAGGTCAATCTTGCGGCGAACACCGATGTGCATAGTGCCGAGGAGTTTCGGCAACTGGTTGTCTACCGGAAGGACGACACCATCGTGCAGCTGCGGGACATTGCCGACGTTGAATTGGGGGCTGAGGACTACGACACGCTGGTGCGCTACTCGGGGCAGACCGCGGTATTCGCCGGCGTGTTTCCCCAACCAAACGCCAACATCATTGATGTCATGGAGGGGGTTCGCGTGGAACTCTCCCAGATCCAGCGCGATCTACCGACGGGACTCGAAGCCAGCATCGGCTACGATGCTTCCGAGTACGTTAGCGATGCCATCCACGAAGTGACCATCACGCTGATCGACACGTTGCTCATCGTGATCGTGGTGATCTTCTTATTCCTGGGCTCGGTGCGCTCAGTGCTGGTGCCGGTATTGGCGATCCCGGTATCGCTGATTGGCGGTATTTTTTTGATGCAGCTGTTCGGCTTCACGTTGAACCTGCTCACCCTGCTCGCCATCGTATTGTCGGTCGGTTTGGTTGTCGACGACGCCATCGTCGTGGTCGAGAACGTCGAACGGCATCTGCGCGAAGGCCGCACGCCACGCGAAGCCGCCCTGCTCGGCGCGCGCGAACTGGTGGGGCCGATCATTGCCATGACCGTCACGCTGATCGCCGTGTACGTGCCGATCGGTCTGCAAGGCGGCTTGACCGGTGCGCTGTTCCGTGAGTTTGCCTTCACTCTGGCAGGCGCGGTGGCCATCTCCGGCATCGTCGCGCTGACGCTGTCGCCGATGATGGCGGCGAATCTGCTACGCAGTGCGCAAGATGAGGAACGCGGCCTTACTGGTTGGCTCAACCGGCGTTTTGACAATCTGCGCAATGCTTACGGCCATGCGCTGGGCGGTACGCTCAAATCGCGCCCGGCGGTGTATCTGGTGTGGGTTGTGGTGAGTCTGTGCACCGTGCCGATGTTCATGTTCTCGCCCAAGGAGTTGGCCCCGACAGAAGACCAGAGTGTTCTGTTCGGCATCATTAACACCGCAGCTAACGCAACCAGTGATCAGAATGCGATCTATGCCGCAGCCTCCGAGGAGGTAATGTTGCAAATTCCGGAAGCTGCACTGACCTTCCAGCTAATGTTCCCGCCTTCGGTGGGCGCGACATTAGGCGCCGACGGTTTTGGTGGCGTAGTGGTGAAGCCATGGGCCGAGCGTACCCGTACGGTGACGGAAATCCTGCCGGAAGTGCAGGCTAAACTGTCAAAGATTCCGGGTATTCAGATGTTTGCTACTACCCCGCCGGCATTACCTGGCGGTAGCAACTTCCCCATAGAATTTGTCATCACGTCGACAGCCGATCCCAAGCGATTGCTTGAGTTCGCTCAGCAAATCCAGGAGAAGGCGGCGCAGAGCGGGCTGTTTTTCTTTCCGCCCGACATTGATATGAAGTTTGACCAGCCGCAGGCGACGGTGGTCTTCGACCGCCCCAAGCTGGCGACCCTGGGAGTTAGCCTAGCTCAGGTTGGCACCGATCTGGCCGCCGCGATGGGCGGCGACTTCGTCAACCGATTCAACATGGCCGGCCGCAGTTACAAGGTCATTCCGCAGCTTAAACGAGTTGATCGCCTCAACAGCGAACAATTGCGTAATATCTACATTGCCGGTCCCGGCGACCAAATGATACCGCTGTCGGCAGTTGCGCATATTGAGCACGCTGTCGTGCCACGCTCGCTCAACCGCTTTCAACAACTCAATGCCGTCAAGCTCTCCGGCATGAGCGCCCGCACTTTGGATGAGGCTCTGAGCTTTCTCGAAAAAACCGCCGCCGAGCTTTTGCCACCGGGATACGGCGTTGACT